>NZ_RCIH01000003.1:300000-461364 GCF_003675855.1 Halostella salina
GGTCGGCGGCCAAGTCGAGCAGTCGGTCGACGTGGCCCGCACGCAGGCGTTCGCCCGGCAGCGGGCGGACGATGAGGCTCTCCTCGTACCCCTGCACCTCGCGGGCGACGGATTCCGGACAGGCGACCCGGACGAGGTCGGCCCCCGCCCGGAGCGCCGCTTGCGCCGACAGTGCGGGTGCGCCGGTGTAGGGGCCGCCGCCGACGACCAGCACCTCGCCGTGGTCGCCCTTGTGGCTCTGTGGGTCCCGCGAGAGCGTCCGCAAGTCGCCGCGCTCGACGAACAGTTCGGCAGCGTCGGGGATGCCGATGTCCGCGACCCGGACCCGGGCGTCCAGTTCGGACAGGCCAGGCTTCTCGTCGTGGAACGTCACTACACGGTCGGCCTCGACCGCGACGCCGTCGCTCTCGCCGGTGTCCGCGTCGACGCCGGACGGCACGTCCACCGCGATCACCGTCGCGTCGGCGTCGTTGATCGCCGCGGCCGCCGTCGCCTCGGGCTCGCGGAGCGCCCCTGTCACGCCGGTGCCGAGCATCGCGTCGACGATAACGTCGGCGTCGGGGAGTTCGAAGTCAGCCGAGTCGGTGACCTCTCGCGTGTCGGCCTCCGCGGCCGTCAGCGCGTCCCAGTTCGCCCGAGCGATGTCGGTGCCGATCCGTTCGGCGCGGCCGAGCAGGAGCGTAGTCACGTTGTACTCGTCGAGAAAGCGGGCGGCGACGAAGGCGTCGCCGCCGTTGTTCCCCCGTCCAGCGACGATACAGACAGCGTCGCCGGGGTCGGCGACCTCCCGGACCTCGCGCGCGACCGCGTTGCCACTCGACTCCATGAGCTGCTTCCGCGGGACGCCGAGCGCCGCGGCGTTTGCGTCCACGGCGGCCATCCGCTCGCTTGTGATCATGGCCGACGGTTCGGCGGCCGCGGGCGTTAACGTTGCGGGGATTACTCCCGGGTGAGCGCCTCGCGGGCGTTCTCGACGGCGGCCGCCTTCTTGGCAGGGTACGCCTCCACCTTCGCGCGGAAGGTGATCCCCTCGCCGAGTTCGACGTCGCCGTTGAACGCGGCCTGCTTGTCGAGGTGGACGAAGAACTCGCAGTTCTCGGTGACGCGGTCGTCGAGTTCGTCGACGAGGCGGTCGATGTCGCCGAGTTCCATCACCCGGTCGAGCACGTGTCTGATCCCATCGGCGTTCTCGACACGGGCCGACAGCACGACGATGCGGTCGCCGTGGTGGCCCTCGCTCTCGGCGCGCTCGACGGGGAACTCTTCGGGGAGAAAGCTCCGGAGCGCCCCCTCGACGCGCTTCTCGTCCTCGGTGGCGTAGCAGAACGCGCGGAGGTCGACGTAGTGGAAGGGGACGCTCGCCATCGGCGGGCGTTACTCCTCGACCGCTTCGAGCGAGTCCTCGGGGACGCCGGTCTCCTGCCCGTCCTCGAAGCTGACGGTGTACGTACTGTCGCCGAACATCGTGTCCATCACCTGCGTGACGGTGCCCTCGTCCCCGTCGTGCTCGCTGTGCTCGTCGTGCAGAACCACGCGGTCGTCTTCTTCGAAGCTCATGCTCGTCCGTATCCCCGGCGGAGACAAAAATGGATCCATTCAGTCGCTCCGGCGACCGAGCGACGGGGACGGCTCGTCGGACGACCAGCGCCGATAGCTGACGCAGGCGGCCAGCACGACGAGGAGACCGTACAGCGTCACGGTCCCGACCGACAGCACCGGGGTGACGACGCGCATCACGCCGGAGGTGACGACGGCCGGTGCGTCGCTGACGGCGAACGTCCGGTGGATCTGTCCGGGGAGGACTGGAAACAGCATCAGAAGGGTGCCGAGACAGAGCGCCCTGCGGACGCCGGGCCGCTCTATGCCGTAGAGCAGCGGAAGCAGCGGAACGAGGAGGTAGACCGCATGGTGGATCATCGTCGCCGGCGTCACAAGCAGCGCGGCAGCCAGCGTCGCGAGGAATCCGACGAGGCGGTCCGTGACGGTTTCGGCGTGGAGGACGCACGCGGCGACGGCCGGAGCGACGGCTACGGTCGCGAGCGCGAGATACGCGACCGCCGGGAGGTCCGGCACGAGCACCGACAGCGGCCGGTGGAGCGTCAGCGCCGAGTAGTTGGGGTCGATCCCGGCCGCGGCGTCGGAGAATCGACTGCGCTCGTGGAGGACGAACTCCAGATAGGCCCGGTGGGTGTCGACGCCGAACAGCGCGACGCTGGCGGCGACCGCAGCCAGCCCCGTACCGACGGCGGCGGCCACCGCGCGATACGCACGGCGGTGGAGCAGCCAGAGACCGACGACGACCGGGAACACCTTCACGACGGACGCGAGCGCGAAGAGGACGCCGGACGTGTGGTCCCGGCCGCGTTCGAGCGCGAGGAACCCGCCGGCGAGACAGACACAGACGAGGGGGTCGATCTGTCCCTGGCCGATCACGACCGCGGCGAAGGTGTTCCCGAGCACGAACAGGCCGAGCAGCGTCCGGTCGACGGCCGGCAGGTCGTCACAGCGAACGTGTTCGACGATCCGGACGATGAGCGCGGCGGTCAGCGCCAGCAGCCCGAGGTTCACCACGGTGAACGCGGCGTACGCGCTCTCCCACGTCGGAAACGCCGACAGGGGGGCAAACAGCACCACCACGATCGGTGGGTACACCCATTCCCCGCCGCCGACCGGCGGTTTCGCGCCGACGAAGGGTTCGCCTCGGGCGAACAGTTCGGCGGCGTGGTAGTACGCCCGGAAGTCCCAGGCCAGCGGCGTCACGTCGGCCAGCAGGAGGAAGTACACCGGGACGAGCGTCCCGCCGACGAGGCCGGCAATCAGAACCGTGCGGACTGCCACGCGGTCCAGGATCCGGTCGGAGTCGGCGATGCTCACGGTCGCACCACCTCCGGTGCGGTCGTCGGGGAGGGAGGACCAGCGGCGGCGTGCGTCGATCGTTCCATCGGTACGAACGCGTTGACAGGACTGACCTATCAATGTTACCGGGTGTTTCTGGCTCTGAGAAAGTGCGGTACGTCGCCTGATACAGCCATCAGCTAGTGGCTGAAGGATTTCGGGATAGCGTCCGGTCTCGTCACCGTCCGATCAGTCAGCCGCCGTAGCTCTCCCCGTCCTGCGCGTCCGCCTGCATCCGGCGAACGGCGGCCCGGGCGTTGCTGGCATCGTAGCCGAACAGCACCGACTCGCCGTACTCGGCTGCGACCTCGGCCGCGTGGATCAGGTTGTCGATGTCGACGTCGACCGCGTACAGTTCGACGCTGAAGGGGGCGTCGAGCAGGTCGGCGAAGCCGCTGGCGATCGTCTCCAGCCAGTACGTCGTCTCGTAGGCCATATCGTACAGCGGGACGACGAACTCGTCGACGTGGTCGGCGAGGGCGTCGAGGTCGAGGCCGGCCCGTTCGTACAGGTGGCCCGGGTAGGGGTCGGGGTAGAGCGTGAGGTACGTCCGCCCCGGGATCCGGTCGGCGGCCTCGGCGACGAAGTCGGTGATAACGTCGGCCCGCCATGCGTAGCGGTCGTCGAACTCGCTGTCGGCGAACCGCTCGTCACAGACCTCGCAGTGGCAGTACTCGGCCCGGGGGAACCCCACGTCGTCGAGCCGAACGTCGGGGTTGGCCGCGACGCAGTCGTCGACCATCTCCAGCAGGCCCTCCCGGTACCGCTCCCGGGACGGACAGACGAACCCCCAGTCGAAGTACGGCTGCTCCCGCGTGGCCCGCTCGCCGTCCTCACTGACGGGGACGAGTTCGGGGTTCGACTCGCCGGCCGCCGTGTCGCCGAAACAGGAGATCATGTTCACGCCGCTCTCCAGCGGCTCCGCCGCACGGCCGGTGACGTCTTTGACCTCGTAGAACCCGCGGTCGAACTCGCCCCACTCAAGTTCCTCCTCGTTCCGCGTGACGACGCCGTACATGCGACTCGCTACGCGGCGGCGTCGGTAAGAAGTTCCGTTACGGCCCGTCGGTTACGCTTCGTCGTACTCGATCTCGTCGGGCGCGTCGCCGCCCGAGACGAACTTCACGGCGACCACGATCAGTACCAGGGCGAGCAGGAATTTGACTTTCCTTGACATACAAACAGGTAGGTGGCGCAGGTATATAGAATTTCTGGGACGACCTACGCCGAGTCGATGAGGTCCGGAATGCCGTCGCGGACGATCGTCTCGCAGTACTCACAGCGGACGCCGTCCGGCAGGACGGCGAACTTCGAGTCGATCGGTTCGTCGTCGGTGCTGATGCAGTTGCGGTTCGGACAGGTCAGGACGCCGGTGACTTCCGCGGGGCGTTCGAGGCGGTGCTTGTCGACCACGTCGTAGTCGCGGACGATGTTGATAGTCGCCTCCGGCGCGATGAGCGAGAGCACGTCGACCTCGTCCTGACTCAGTTCCCGCCCCTCGACTTTCACGATGTCCTTCCGACCGAGGCGGTCGCTTGGGACGTTCATCCCGATGCTGACCTCCTCGCCGCCGGTGCCGTCGATGTCGAGGATGGCGAGGACGTTCAGCGCCTGCCCGCCCGAGATGTGGTCGATCACGGTGCCGTCGCGGATCTTGCTGACGCGGAGTTCGTGTTCGCTCATGCCGAATCACCCAGGAGGAGGTCGAGCAGCGCCATGCGAACCGGGACGCCGTTGTGCGCCTGCTCGAAGTACGTCGCGTGGTCGGTGTCGTCGACGTCGGCGGCGATCTCGTCGACCCGCGGCAGGGGATGCATCACGGTCAGGTCGTCCTTCGCGGCCGCGAGCGTGTCGGCGTCGACCTGGTACTCGCCGGCGATGGCGTGGTACTCGTTCTCGTCGGGGAACCGCTCGCGCTGGATCCGGGTGACGTACAGCACGTCGAGGTCCGACAGGACCGTCTCCAGTTCCGTGTGCTCCCGGACCGACGCGCCGGCCTCGTGGAGGTCGTACCGGACGCTCCGGGGGAGCTTGAGGCTCTCCGGGCTGATGAAATGCTGGTGGGCGTCGAAGTTCGTCAGCGCGTGGGCCAGCGAGTGGACCGTCCGGCCGTACTTCAGGTCCCCCATGATGCCGATGGTGAGGTCGTCCAGTCCGGCGTTCTCCCGGATCGTGTACAGGTCGAGCAGCGTCTGTGTCGGGTGGTGGCCCGCCCCGTCGCCCGCGTTCAGCAGGGGCACGTCGACGTACTCCCCCGTCATCTTCGCCGCGCCCTGCCGCGGGTGACGCAGAACGAGCGCGTCGGCGTACCCCTCGATCACCCGAACGGTGTCGGCGAGGCTCTCCCCCTTCTTCACGCTGGAGGACTCGACCGACCCCATGTCGACCACGTCCCCGCCGAGCCGTTTGATCGCCGCCTCGAAGCTCATCTTCGTCCGGGTGCTCGGCTCGAAAAACAGCAGGCCGAGCAGCGCCCCGGCGTGTCGGTCCCGAAACGCGCCCGGATCGGCGTCGATCTCCGCGGCGCGGTCGAGGACGGTTTCGATGTCCGCCCGCGATAACTGCTTTGCCGTGACGAGATGGTCGTGCCGCATCGCCTAGTGAGGCTCACCCGGCCCCCTTGAATCCCCCCATCCTTCCGTCCCGCGACAGGTCGGACCGAAGGTTGATACGCGATCCCGCGGCGACGCCCACCTGTGATCGCTATCGCCGGCGGAAAGGGTGGCTGCGGCAAGACGACGACCACGCTCGGGCTCGCCAGGGCGCTGGCCGACGCCGGGCGGCGCGTGCTCGCGGTCGACGTCGACCTGGACATGCCGAACCTGCACGCGCTCGCCGGCGTCCCGGCGGAGCCGTCGCTGGCGGCCGTCGGCGACGAATCCGCTGCATCGCTCGCACATCCGGACCCGCAGACTGCGGGCGTTCGCGTACTCCCCGCACCGTCGGAACGGCCGGACGACCCCGCCGCCGCGTTCGCGGCAGTCGCGGCGAATGATCAACGCGTCCTGCTCGACTGTCCTGCGGGTGCGGGCCCGGACGCGGCCGCCCCGCTCCGCGCCGCGGACGCGACGCTGCTCGTGTCGCTGCCGACGTCCGAAAGCCTGCGGGACGCCGCCAAAACCGCGGCGATGGCCCGTGAACTCGGCGCGCCGCCCGCGGGAGCGGTCGTCGTCCAGTCGGAGGCCGTTCCGGACGGCGTCGGGGAACTGCTGGGCGTCGATACGACCGTCGCCGTCCCGGACGGCGGGGCGGCCCCGCTTCGATGCTCGGACACGAAAGCCGCGTTCCGCCGGGTAGCAGAAGCGGTCGGGGTGGGTAGCGAGACACCGCTCGTCAATTAATTCACACCTCCGGACAGGGCCAAAAAGGTTAACAAGTCCGACTGTCTCTTGCACGTATCATGGCGGGCCGGCTGCAGACGGGTATCGACGTCCTCGACAGGAAGCTGAACGGGGGCGTTCCCGCCGGGAACATCATCGCACTCACCGCCTCGCCTGCGAGCCAGGCGGAACTCCTGCTGTACGAGCTAACGGCCGCGCGCGGCACCCTGTATCTCACGACCCACCGATCGGACCAGGCGGTACAGGACGCCATCGACGCGACGAACACCGGTACCGGGAGTCCGACGGTCAGAGACGTCGGCGGGAGCGAACCGCTCGACGAGGCCAACCGCCTCATCCGGGCGCTCCCCGAAGGAGCGAACCTGATAATCGACCCGGTCGACCCGCTCGAACGCCGGGAACGGCCCCGCTACCGCACGTTTCTCAACGAACTGCAGACGCACATGGTCAACACCGGTTCGATCGCCATCCTCCACTGCCTCGACGGGCAGGACCCGCCGCAGAACCGCGACGCGACCGAACACATGGCCGACGTGGTGTTCGATCTGGAGACCCGCGTCGAGGGAACCGACATGGTGAACCGCCTCGCCGTCCCGAAGTTCCGCGGCGGACAGGCGCTGAGCGA
Source organism: Halostella salina (assembly GCF_003675855.1). NCBI lineage: Archaea > Methanobacteriati > Methanobacteriota > Halobacteria > Halobacteriales > Natronoarchaeaceae > Halostella > Halostella salina. The sequence goes on from NZ_RCIH01000003.1 coordinate 306,862, forward strand.
GACCATCAAGCTCGAACTGACCGAGGAAGTCGCCATCGACACCAGCCGCGACATCGCGTAGTCCGCCCGCCTACCCCGTCTTCGCACGGACGAACAGCGTCGTCGCCGCCGAGAACGTCAGCCCGACCGGCGCGGTACAGAGCGCTGCGACCGCGACTCCGACGATACCGAAGTTCGCGGCGACCAGCGTCGTCGGCACCGACACGAGCGCGACGGCGACGAGGAACTGGACGGCGAAGGCGAAGTACTCGTCGCCGGCGACCGCCCACTCGTAGCTTCGCCCCAGCGCCTCGCCAACGCCGTCGCCCCGGACGACGATCAGGTACGGCGCGGCGAAAAACAGGTAGTTGAACAGGAGAAACGCCGGAACGAGCACGAGCAGAAGCGGGCCGGCGAGCAGGCCGAACCCGAGGACGGCTAGCGTAACCGCCCAGACGAGGACGTTGTAGCCGAGTATCCCCCGGACGTGTCGCTCCACGTTTCGCAGGAAGTCGAACCGCCGTTCCTCGATCCACTGGTCGATGCTCCCGAGGTAGCCCGCCGCCAGCGCGCTCTGGACCAGCACGAAGACCGGGATCAGCCACACGGGTTCGGCGACGCGAACGCCCGCGCCGGCGGCGGGAAGACTTACGAACGCCCAGAGGTCGACCACCGCCGTCGGGAACCTGAAGGCCACGCCGAGGTGGAAGTCGTAGCCGCCGGTCGTGGCCGCGCGCCGCACGTTATCGATCGCGAGCAGCGCCGTGACGAACGGGACGGCGGCGAGTATCGGAACGCTGCCGGCGACGCTGCGGGCGTCGCCGAGTAATGACCGGAAGTCCGGCACGTTACTCTCCCCCATCCGGACAGCGGTCGGTGTCCGGGGCGTTCACCCCGTCGTCGGATTCGAGCACGTTACAGCCCGCGACTCCCGCGATACCGGTCGCGCCGAGGAGGCCGAACCGCCGTCGAGAGATATGACTGGAGGGCATACGTTCGCTCGCGTTGGCTCGGAAGAAAAACGTTCCGTTCGGACCGAATTACTCCTCGGCGTCTTCGAGTTCGTCGACGATCTCGTCGGCGTCGACGTCGGCGTCCTCGAGGGCGTCCTCGATGTCGCCGCCGCCCATGCCGCCGCCCATCATGCCGGGCATCCCGCCCATCATGCCGGCACCCTCGCCGAGGGTCTCCTGCACGATGATGCGGTCCAGGTCAAGCCGGTCGACCACGTCCTGTGCGACCTGCTGTTTCGACATCATCCACTGCTGGTTCATCGCCAGCTGGGGCGTCGACTCGATGTACAGCGTCTCCTTCTCGACGGTCTCGGTCTCGAACTCGGGTTCGGCGTCCTCGTCGTCCTCGTCGGGTTCGACCTCGACCTCCTCCTCGACCTCGTCGGTCTCGATCCACATCTCGAGGTCGGCGTCGACGTACATGCCGATCAGCCCCTGTGCCTGCTCGACGCGGTCCTCGACCTCTTCGAGCACCTCGTACTCGTACTCGACGTCCTCGCCGGCGAGCGGGTGGTTGAAGTCGACGCGGGCGCGGCCGCCGATGATCGTCTCGACGTGGCCGTGCTGGCCGTCGATGTCGACGTGTGCTCCGGGGTAGCGGTCGTCCTCCGGGATCTTGTCGGCGCTGACGGTGCGGACCTCCTCCTCGTCCTTTTCGCCGAAGGCGTCCTCGGCGGCGACGGTCACGTCGCCGGACGCGCCGACCTCCTCGCCGTAGATGTCCTCCTCGACGTCGGCGAAGATGTGGCCCTCGCCGAGCACGACGACGCGGGGCTCGAACGTCTGCTCCTGTTCGTCGACGCCCTCCTCCTCGGCGACCTCGGGGTCGGTCGTGTCGACGAGCTGGCCGCCGTCGGCTGTGCGTGCGGTGTAGTCGAGGCGGACGAAGTCGCCCTGCTGGAGTCCCTCCTCCTGCTCGACGTCTTCCTCGCCCTCGGTGGCGTCCGCTTCATCGGCCGTGTCGGCCTCTGGTTCCTCGCTCATACCTCGTACCACTGTCGGTCGCCATTTAAGGACCACGTTTTCCGGCGCGACCGCCGCTCTCGGGCGAAACGGTCACCCTTTTGCCGCCGCTGGCCGTCCCCGAAGCCATGTACGAGGTGGAGGTGAAGGTCCGGGCCGACCACGACGCCGTCCGCGACCAACTCGACGAACTCGACGCCGAGCGCGTCGGCGCGGTCGTGCAGGAGGACACCTACTACGACGCGCCCCACAGGGATTTCGCGGCGACCGACGAGGCGCTCCGGATCCGCCGGGAGCGCCCCGCCGACGGCGACGCGTTCGAGGCGCGCGTCACCTACAAGGGACCGCTCGTCGACGACGCGTCCAAGACCCGCGAGGAGTTCGAGACCGGCGTCGCCGACGGCGAGACGATGGCCGACGTACTCGACGGACTCGGCTTCGAGCCGGCCGCCACGGTTCGGAAGGAGCGCGAGCGCTACGCCGTCGACGGCTACGTCGTCACGCTCGATTCGGTCGACGGGCTCGGCGAGTTCGTCGAGGTTGAGACCGAGACCGACGAGGCGGGCGTCGCGGCGGCACGCGAGGGGGCGTTCGACCTGCTCGACCGACTCGGGCTCGATCCCGACGACGGGATCCGCACGTCGTATCTCGGCCTCCTGCTGGAGTGAGGCGGCCGCTCGGAATTACTGTCCGGCATTTTCCTCCATCCGCCGGTTTCCGGAAGTTATAGAACCACGAAAGGAGAACGTCCGGCAATGAGCGAGCGGAACATCGCGGTCGAGTCGATCGACCGACGCGCAGTCGAGGACCAGGAAGTGGAGATCGTCGAGCGAAAAGGCATCGGTCACCCCGACTCTATCTGCGACGGCGTCGCCGAGTGCGTCTCCGGGGCGCTGGCACGCGAGTACATCGACCGCGTCGGGAAGGTGCTGCACTACAACACCGACGAGACCCAGCTGGTCGCCGGCACCGCGGCCCCCGAGTTCGGCGGCGGCGAGGTCATCGACCCGATCTACCTGCTGATCGTCGGGCGCGCGACCAAGGAGTATCAGGGCACGCGCATCCCCGCCGAGACCATCGCGCTCCGGGCCGCCCGCGAGTACCTCTCGAACCACTTCCCGGAACTCGACGTCGGCACCGACATCATCGTCGACGTGAAGCTCGGCGAGGGGAGCGGTGACCTGCAGGAGGTGTTCGGCGAGGAGGGCCAGACAGTCCCGATGGCCAACGACACCTCCTTCGGCGTCGGCCACGCGCCCCTGACCGAGACCGAGCGGATCGTCCTGAACGCCGAGCGGAGCCTCACCGGCGAGTACGCCGCGGCCAACCCCGCGGTCGGTCCCGACGTGAAGATCATGGGCAAGCGACAGGGCGACCACATCGACGTCACCGTCGCCGCCGCGATCGTCGACAGCTACGTCGACGACCTGGACGAGTACGACGCCGTCGTCGAGGGGATCCGCGACCACGTCGAGACGCTCGCGGCCGACTACACCGACCGCGACGTGACCGTCCACGTCAACACCGCCGACGACTATCAGGACGGCTCGATCTACCTCACGACGACGGGGACAAGCGCCGAGCAGGGCGACGACGGCTCCGTCGGCCGGGGCAACCGCGCCAACGGGCTCATCACGCCGAACCGCTCGATGAGCATGGAGGCGACAAGCGGCAAGAACCCGGTCAACCACATCGGGAAGATCTACAACCTCCTGTCGACGAGCATCGCCGAGAGCGTCGTCGCGGAGGTCGACGGCATCCGCGACCTGCGCGTCCGCCTGCTCAGCCAGATCGGCCGCCCCATCGACCAGCCCCACATCGCCGACGTTGAGGTCGTCACGGAGGACGGCGTCTCGGTCGGCGACATCGAGGACGAGGTCGTCCCCATCGTCGACGACGAACTGGCGAACGTCACCGACGTGACCGAGCAGGTCATCGCCGGCGAGCTGTCGACGTTCTGAACTGCGGCCGGCGGGCCGCGCCCGAAGCCTGTTTATTTCCCTACCTGCAACCCCCTGGTATGCACCCCCCGGGAGCCGACACCGTCGTCGTACGCCACGGCGATATCAACGGGAAGAGCGGGGGCGTCCAGCGCGACATGGAGCGCCGCCTCGTCGACAACATCTCGGCGCTCCTGGCCGACCGCGGCGTCGACGCCGACGTGGAACGCCGCTGGACGCGCCCGCTGGTTCACGCCACCCCCGACACCGTCGAGGCGGCGACCGACACGGCGACGGACGCGTTCGGCGTCGTCTCCGCCAGCCCGGCGCTCGTCGTCCCGGCTGAGCGGGACGCCATCGTCGACGCGCTGGCGCGGACGGCCCGGGAGCGCTACGACGGTGGGACGTTCGCCGTCGACGCTCGCCGGGCGGGCGATTCGCTGTCGTTCACGAGCGAGGACGTCGAGACGTTCGGCGGGCAGGCCGTGTGGGACGCCGTCGCCGACGAGTTCGACCCCGAGGTCGACCTCGACGACCCCGACCTGACCTTCTACGTCGAGTGCCGCGAGGACGGCGACGCGTTCGTCTTCCTCGAAAAGCGACCCGGTCCCGGAGGTCTCCCCCTCGGCAGTCAGGCACCCCTCGTCGCGCTGGTCAGCGGCGGCATCGACTCGCCGGTGGCCGCCTACGAGGCGATGAAACGCGGCGCGCCGGTCGTTCCCGTCTACGTCGACCTGGGCGACTACGGCGGTCCCGACCACGCGGCCCGGGCGATGGAGACGGTCCGGACGCTTTCCGACCTGGCCCCGAACTTCGACCTCCGGCCGTACCGGGTGCCGGCCGGCGAGACGGTCGCCCTGCTCGCCGACGAACTGGAACAGGGGCGGATGCTCGCGTTCCGCCGGTTCATCTACCGCGTCGGCGAGGCCATCGCCGAGCGGGAGGGCGCATCCGGGATCGTCACGGGCGAAGCGATCGGGCAGAAGTCGAGCCAGACCGCCCGGAACTTCGGCGTCACCAGCCGCGCGGTCGATCTCCCGGTCCACCGGCCGCTGCTGACGCTGGACAAACACGACATCACCGAGCGGGCGCGGGCGATCGGCACCTTCCGGGACTCGACCATCCCGGCGGGCTGTAACCGCTTCGCTCCGGACCAGCCCGAGACGAACGGACGGATCGAGCCGCTTCGACGGGCGGAGCCGGACGACCTGTTCGAGCGGGCAGCGCGAGCGGCCGAACGGGCCGAGCGCGTCGAGCCCTGACGCACGGGGGTTCGACCGCAACGGAGCGAAATCCACATTACCGACCCGGGACCAACTGGACGTAGTGACCCGCGTCTGTCTCGTCGGTGCCGACGACGTCGACCTCCGCTTCGAACTCCTCTCCCGGGAGACGGCCCGCGAGGCGCTGTCGACGTACGACCTCAGCCAGCCGTACGAGAACACGCTCGCGCTCTCGACCGTCTCGGTCGGCGCGGCGGTGTCGCTGTTGAACGACCTGAACTGGTATCTGGTCCGCTACGCCGACGCCGCCCTGGTCCGCGACCCGAGCGTCAGCGAGACGGAGTGGCTCTCCCGCGACCTCGCGGAGGCGGTCCGGAACGACGACGTGACGCCCGCCGACACCGACGAGTACCTCCGGCTGTACGGCGTCGACGAGGGCCGCCTCGTCGAACCGCTGTTCGTCCGGCGCACCGACGGCGAGGTGCCCGAGTACGACCTCCGGGAGGTCGAGGAGACGGTGACCGTCCGCGTCACGGAGGCCGAGTTCGGCGGATGATCCGGAGCGAGGCCGTGCCGGCGGCCGACTCGCTGTACGCCACCGTCGACGGCCGGCGGATCCGCTACCTGCGGGCCGGCGACGACGGCCCGCCGCTCCTGTTCCTCCACGGCGGCGGCGTCGACGACGCCGCGGTGTCGTGGAAGCACGCGATCCCCCACTTCGCCGAGGACCACCGGGTGTACGCGCTCGACTGGCCCGGCTACGGCGAGAGCGACCCGTCCGAAACGACCCCGACGACCGACCTGTACGCCGGGACGCTCACGGGCTTTCTGGACGCGGTCGGGCTGGATTCGGCGACGCTGGTCGGCATCTCGATGGGCGGCGCGGCGGCGCTTTCGGTCGCCGTCCGGGATCCGGAACGGGTCGACCGCCTCGCGCTGGTCGACAGCTACGGGCTGGCCGACGCGGTCCCCGGCGGGATCGGGTCGTACCTGCTGGCCAACGCGCCGTTTGCCAACGCCGTCGGCCGGCTGGCGTTTGCCACCAGCCCGCTCGGCGCGCGGGCGGCGTTACGGAACATCGTGTACGACGCCGACGCCGTCGACGACGAGTTCGTCGCTGCCGTCGGGGAGCGCCTCCGGCGACCGGACGCCGGGGAGGAGTTCCTCGCCTACCTCCGTCACGAGTTCTCGCCGGACCGCGTCCGGACGAGTTTCGTCGACGACTTCGCCGACCTCCGGCCGCCGACGCTGTTCGTCCACGGCAGGGAGGACCCGCTGATCCCCGTTTCGTGGTCAGAGCGGGCCGCCGAGCGAGTGCCGGACGGGGAACTGGCGGCGTTCGAACACTGCGGGCACTGGCCGCCGCGGGAGCGTCCGGACCTGTTCAACCGGACGCTCAGGGCGTTTCTCGACCGGACGGAGTGACGGTCCGGGTTCCCCGGTGATCACTCGATGTCGAGCGTGTAGAGGCGCTTCCGGGCGTCGGAGAAGGAGTACCGGGACGCGACCACGTCGACCTCTTCGAGCCGGTTCAGCGCGTACCGGACGGTCCGGGGCGGTAGCAGCGTCTCCTCGGCGAGCTGGCTCTGCGTGAGGGTGTCGTTGTACTCGAGGACCTTCGCAACGAGCTTCGCGCTCGGCGGCAGGTCACGGACGTCGTCCCACGATGCCGCGGGATCGGTTTCCTCGGGCCGTGCTGGCTCTGATGCACTCATCGTACACCGTCATAGTGAATACAGCGTAATAATATTACCTCTTTCAAAATATTACTATAGAGAATACCAGGGAAGGGACGAACCGCAGCGTTGTCACCCGGCAACACCGTCGATCCCGGCGGTGTGCGCCCCCGGATCACCCCCACCCGCAGGCTTTTATGAGACAACCCCTTATCCCGGGGTGATGACCGACACCGTGGAAGACGTCGACCTCCCGTACGACGAGGAGGACACGTCCCAACAGGAAAAGATCGAGGCGTTGCGCGAGCGCCTGGAGGTCCTCGAGGCCCAAAACGAGGAGATGCGCGACAAGCTCCTCGACGCGAACGCTGAGAACAACAAGTACCAGCAGAAGTTGGAGCGGCTCACCCACGAGAACAAGAAGCTGAAGCAGTCCCCGCTGTTCGTCGCGACGGTGCAGGAGGTGACCGACGAGGGCGTCATCATCAAGCAGCACGGCAACAACCAGGAGGCGCTGACCGAGGTCACCGACGAGATGCGCGCGGACATCGAGCCCGACAGCCGCGTCGCGGTCAACAACTCCCTCTCGGTCGTCAAGACGCTCGACGACGAGACCGACGTCCGCGCCCGCGTGATGGAGGTCAGCGAGAGCCCGGACGTGACCTACGCCGACATCGGCGGGCTCGAAGAGCAGATGCAGGAGGTCCGCGAGACCGTCGAGATGCCGCTGAACAAGCCCGACGCCTTCGACGAGGTCGGCATCGAGCCGCCGAGTGGCGTCCTGCTGTACGGCCCGCCGGGGACGGGGAAGACGATGCTGGCGAAGGCCGTGGCCAACGAGACCGACGCCACGTTCATCAAGATGGCCGGCTCCGAACTCGTCCACAAGTTCATCGGCGAGGGCGCGAAGCTGGTCCGTGACCTGTTCCAGGTCGCCCGCGAGCACGAGCCGGCCGTCATCTTCATCGACGAGATCGACGCCATCGCGGCAAAGCGCACGGAGTCGAAGACCTCCGGCGACGCCGAGGTCCAGCGTACGATGATGCAGTTGCTCTCGGAGATGGACGGCTTCGAGGACCGCGGCGAGATCCGCATCATCGCGGCGACGAACCGGTTCGATATGCTCGACCGCGCCATCCTCCGGCCCGGCCGGTTCGACCGCCTCATCGAGGTTCCGAAGCCCGACCACGAGGGTCGCGAGATCATCTTCGAGATCCACACCCGCGACATGAACACCGCCGCCGACGTCGACTTCGGCGCGCTCGCCGAGATGGCCGCCGACGCCAGCGGTGCCGACGTGAAGGCCATCTGCACCGAGGCCGGGATGTTCGCCATCCGCGACGACCGCACGGAGATCCGCCAGTCCGACTTCGAGGAGGCCTACGAGAAGATCCAGGCCGAATCGGAGGAGGAGGACGTGTCGAAGACGTTCGCCTGAGGTCCTTCCGTTCTCCCGGTTTTCTTGTTTCCGCTGCGTAGCGCGCGCTTCCGAGCCTCGTAGCGACGCGCGAGGCGACGGCGACTGAACCGTCGTCTACAGCGACAGGAAGAGGAGATACGGCAGGCCAAACAGCAGCGCAGTCATCGCAACGAGGATCAGCCCGTAGCCGACGCCGGTGCCGATCGCGGTCCGCCACGCAGGGTGGTCGTACTCCGCCAGCGAGTCGAGCATACCGGCACCGTCGGGCGCGGCCGACATAGTAGTACCGAGAACCGAGGGTCGACAACGGGCCGCCGGTGGGCGACGCCGAGCGCAGAGGCCCCCCGGCCAGACCGGGCGGCCACTCCGGACCGCTTTTACCCGCCGGGCGGCTACGAGGGCGTAATGACGCGGATCGTCGTGGTGGACAACCACGGGCAGTTCACGCATCTCGAACAGCGCGCGCTCCGGGACATGGGCGTCGACGCGGACCTCGTCGACAACGACACGCCGGCCGACGAGATAGACGCCGACGGCGTCGTTCTCTCGGGCGGCCCCGACATGGACGACGTGGGCCGGTGCGCGGAGTACCTCGACCTGGACGTGCCGGTGCTCGGCATCTGTCTCGGCATGCAGTTCATGGCCGACGAACTCGGCGGCAGCGTCGGCAGCGGCGAGTACGGCGGCTACGCCGACGTGACCGTCGACGTGCTGGACGCCGACGACCCCCTTACCGGGTCGCTCGCGCCCGAGACGCGCGTCTGGGCGAGCCACGCCGACGAGGTGACCGAGCTCCCCGACGGGTTCGAACTCACCGCGCGGAGCGACGTGTGTGACGTGGAGGCGATGAGCGACACGGACCGAGACCTGTACGGCGTCCAGTGGCACCCCGAGGTCGCGCACACCGAGGAGGGCGAGGAGCTGTTCGAGAACTTCCGGCGGCTCTGCGAGGCCTAACTTTACTTGGCCGGGGTGAGATCCTCCGTTCGATGACAGCTACCCAGGGCGACCTGGCCAGCCTCTCCCGGTTCGTCTTCCGGGCACCGCGATGGCCGACGACCGCGGCGTTCGCGCTGGTCGTCGCGGCCGTCACCGGACTCGGCGTCTTCGACACCACCTACGCCCTGGAGGACGCCTGGCAGGGCGTGTTCTACATCGGGATCCCGACGCTTGCCGCCGGCTTTCTGACCAGCAGCATCGACCGGTCGCTCGGCGGCCAGCTCACGCCGAACCGGTCGTCGCTGCTGGCGCTCGTCTGCGAGGTGTTCGTCGTCGTCACGCTCGTCGCCGCGGGCGTCGCCGCCGCGCTGACGCCGCTCGGGCAGAACTTCGTCTTCGACGCGTTCCTCGCGGCGCTTTCGGGTATCTTCGCCTTCCGGCTGCTCGTCGTGATGGCGGTGTCGCGCCACGGCGCGCTGGTCGCGGTCGTGCCGGCGAGCGTCCAGACGGTCGCGGCCGCCGCCCTCCTGTTCGTCTACAGCGGGACGATGCGCTACGTCGCCGTCGAGGGGGCGCTGGTCGACGCCTTCCTCTCGCGCCAGGAGCAGGCTCCGGCGGCGCTGAACGTCGTCGTCCCCGCCGACTTCGGCGTGCTGGCCGCGGTCTGTGTCGTCTACGGCACCGCCGTCTACGCGTTCGTCCGGATCATCGACCGGCCGTGGCAGCGCAGCCTCGGCGTGAGCGTCCTCGACTTCCTCGGCGGGTTCATCGGGCACATCGCGGACGGCACGCGCGAACTGGAGGACTTCTTCGAGGAGATCGGCGAGGAGGCGGTCGTCCCGGTTACGGTCTGTTCGATCCGCCGGCCCGACGGCGCGGAGAAGGCCCGGTTCGTCCTGCCGATGATCCACCCCGGACCGATGGGTGAGATCGGGGGCGGCAACCTCCCCGTCCGCGTCGCGGAGTCGGCCGAGGGGCTGGCGTTCCCGCCCCACGCGACTGCGGGCCACGACTTCAACCTCGTCACCGAGCGCGAGGTCGACACGATCCTCTCGGCGGCCGAGCGTGCCGTCGACGAGGTGGAGTACACGGACCGCGCGACCCGGAGCGTTCGAACGACCGAGGGCGACGCCTCGCTGCTGGCCCAGGCCGTCGGGGACGACATGCTCTCGACGGTGACGTACGCGCCGTCCTTTGCCGACGACGTGTCCTACGCCGTCGGCCTCGCCGCCGCCGCGGAGGCCCGCTCGGGCGGTATCGACGACGTGTTGCTGGCCGACGCGCACAACTGTAACAACGGGCTGCAGGGCGAGGACCTGGGCCACGTGACGCCGGGCAGCGAGCGCGCGTTCGACACGCAACACGCTGCCGGGGCGGCGGGCGACCGCCTCGCCGACGCCGAGCGCCACGCCCTTCGGGTCGGCGTCGCGTGGGACGAGACCGACTGGGAGCCGACAGAGGGGATCGGTCCGCTCGGCGTCCGGGTCGCCGTCTTCGAGGTCGACGACCAGCGGACGGCGTACGTGCTGGTCGACGGGAACAACATGGAACCCGGCCTCCGCGACCGCCTCGTCGCCGGGGTCGAGGGCGTCGACCGCGTCGAGGTGCTGACGACCGACACCCACATCGTCAACCAGGTCGAGGCGACGAATCAGGTCGGCGAAGCGATCGACGACGGGAAACTGCTGTCGCTGATCAACGACCTCGTGGAGGAAGCGACCGCCGACCTCGAACCCGTCGAGGCAGGCGTGGCGACCGAGCGGGCGGCCGTCACCGTGTTCGGTAACGACCGCACGGAGACGCTCGCCAGCACCGCCAACGCGATGGTGTCGATGGGCGGCGGGCTCGCTGCGGCGACGACGCTCACCGCGATGGTGATAAGCGGCGTCGTGTTCCTGCTGTCCTAGCCCTCGAACAGGTCGTCGACCGCGCCGCGGGCGGCGAGCGCCGCGTCGTCGGCGACGCGCCCCTCGTCCGCGCTCGCGTCGGGGGCGTGGACGTACACGTCGACCTCGAGCACGCCGTCCTCGAACGTCACGGTCACGTCGAGGTCGTCGACGTCACTGTTGTCGATCCGCGAGAAGACGACGTCCTCGGCCGCCTCGGCGGCGGTCCGAACGACCTCGTCGTCGGTCGGCATCTACGCGCCGCCGGGGCCGCCCATCGGGCCGCCGCCCGCGCCGCCGGCACCGCCGAGCATCTGCTGCAGTTCGCTCTGGAGCTCCTCGAACTGCTCCTGCACGCGCTCCTCCTGCTTTTCGAGCGTCTCGACGCGGATCTCCAGGCTGTCGACCTTCTCGTCAAGGTCCTCCTGGGCCTCGTCGTAGTCGGTGGCGACGAGCAGTTCGCCGACCTCGCGGTACATCTGCGTGTCGTCGTCGATGTCGTCCAGCTCGTCGAGGGCGTTCTGTGCCTCGGTCAGCTGGCTCTCGGCCTCGTTCTTCTGGACGGCGACCTGCTGTGCCGTCTCCTGAAGGTCCTGTAGCTCCTCGAGTTTCTCCTGCGCTTCCGGCGGTAGATTACCCTGCATACGCGTTGGGTCGTGCCCCGCATTGAAAAACCCCCGCTTTACGTACGCCCGAACCCCGCCGTCCCCTCGGTCGTTACTGTTAAGGCGATGATTTGTAAACTGTGAGGGAGATGCGTGGCGACAACAGCAACTGCCGACGAGTCCGTCGTGACGGCTCCCGGACCACGCTCCTGCGGTCCGACGATGGCGTGCCGCCGGAGCCGCTCTCCCCCGATACGGTCTTCGAACTCCTGGCGTCGCGCCGCCGCCGGTTCGTCCTCTATGCACTCGCTGACACCGACGGGGAGGTGCCGTTCGACGCCCTCGTGGCGCAGGTGGTCGAGTGGGAGACGGCGGGGCTGACCCCGCCGCGCGGCCACGAGGACCGGGTCGCGACGGCGCTTCACCACGTGCATCTCCCGCGGCTGGCAGCCGAGGGGGTCGTCAGCTACGACGAATCCGACGACACGGTTCGCTATCTCGGCTCGGCAGAGCTCGAACGGCTCCTCGACGCGGCCCGCGAGACCGACCGGGTGTAGCGGTCACGCGCTGACCTGCTCGGCCACGTCGACCAGCGAGAGCCAGGTGTTGATGCTCGCCCGGAGCGCCACCGGGTCCGCGGCCTCGACCGTGACGGTGACGGTCGGGCCGTCCCGGTCGACGACCGCCGTCGACCGGTCGCCGTCTATCTCGCCGACCTCCTGCCGGACGCTCCGCTCGACGGTCCGAGCGCGCTCCGGAGAATCGTAGTCGAACGCGAACGTCGCCTCGTGGACGAACGCCGGCACGTTACCGGACGTCGACTTCCTTGACGTCGCGGCTCCGCTCCTTCAGCAGCACCCGGTGGCCGCAGTACGGACACCGGACCCCGCCGTACTCGTCGAGTTCGACGTCGCGCTTACAGCGGGAACACTTGTAGCTCATTCGTCCTCTTCGCCCAGCGCCGCGCGGATCGACCGGGTGACGCCGCGGCCGCCCGGGGTCTGCGGGCGGTACGTGCCGCCGGCGAACTTGTAGCCGCACTTGCCGCACTGCCAGATCCCGGTGCCCTGCCGGTCGACCGCGTTCGCGCCGCAGTCGGGGCAGGCGTGGTCCTCGTTCATGTCCGACTCGATCTCCGAGACGCGGCGTCGGGAGACGCGACCGTAGCGCGCCCCGAACCGCCCGGCACTGCCGGTGTTCTGTGGTCCGTCTTCGGCCATAGTAACGACACGTAGCCCCAGCGGGCAGATAAACCCTACGAGTCGGAACCGGCGTCGAACGCCGGCCGCGTCACACCGACACGGTATCTCGCAGTGGTTGCTCTCACTCCTCGACCGGGAACGTCGCCATCTCGTGGGCGATGAGCGCGAGCGCCGCGAGGAACCCGCCGGTCCACAGCGGGAACTCCCCGGGCGACCCCGCCAGCCCGACCGTCGTATCGAGCGCCCGAACGGCGGCGTGGAGGACTACGCCGGTCGCGGCGACGACCGGGATGGCGGCGAGCACGGCGTCGTAGCGGGTGACCATCGGCTAATTATATCTCATTACCGGTGAAAAGCGTCGGGGTTCCTGGCGGGCGCGTGAGTGGTCGCCCCCGAGAGCTACTGGAGGTCGGCTTCCGCCAGCGCGCCGTTCAAGTCCTCGCGGACGCGCTCGCCGGTCTCGCGGTCGCCGGCAGTCGTCACGACCCGGTTCTCCTGCACGCTGGACCCGTTGCGGATCAGCAGGCGGACGTTGCCGTTGCCGTCCGCCCGGGTCGCCTTTGCCCGGACGCCGGACTGCGATCCGGTGCCGCCGGCGTCGATCGGACCGGGGACGATCTTCTTGACGTGGGGGTGTCCCGCGACGGTCTGGACGGCGCGACGGCCGCTCCGCCCGCCGATGAGCGTCGAATGGGTGCCGCCGATCTTCTCGGCGGGCGCGGCGTCGACGACCTCCAGCGCCGTCTCGCCCCGACGGGTCCGGACTGCCTCCACGGGGTCGCCGCCGTCGACGCGGTAGAACTCGTGGTGCAACTGCTCTCGGGCCGCGCGGAGCACCTCCCGGTGGCCCGCGGCGAACACCTCGTCCGGTCGCTTGCGCCGCACCTCGTCGGCGATCCGGCCGGCGAAGTTGCGCAGTTCGACGACGCCCGTCTCCTCGCCGTCCTCCGGTGATGTGGTGATCGTCGTCGTCGCGACCACCTCGTCGTCGGACAGCATCGTCACCGCCGCGCGGTCGCGGTCGATGTCTAGCACGACGGCGTCGGCGTTGGCGGTCCGACAGACCAGGCAGTAGTCGCCCGGCCGTTCCAGCGGGGAGCCGCACTGCCGACAGTCCATGCCCCGGCATAGCTCCGCGGCGAATAAAACTGGCGCGCTTCCGGGATGCGGCCGGCGGTGTGGCGCCAGGTGGCCCGCCGATTCAGGTGGCGACATCCCTCCCGCAGTTGCGGCAGTAGCGCGCGTCCGCCGAGAGGACGACGCCACACTCCGGACAGTTCCGCGGCCCGCCGGCGTCCTCGGGGAGTTCGTCGCCGCAGTTGCGGCAGTACTCGGCGTCCGCCGCGGCACGGGACCCGCAGTTCGGACAGGCCCGGTCCGACTCCCACAGGACACGCCGCCGAGAGTCGTTCAGGTACTTGTAGGCGGCGTACACCGCGTTGACGATGCCGAACGTCCACCAGGCGGTCAGGATCGCGATGACCACGTGGACCCCGAGCGCACCGTAGTTCCGCTTGACGAGGACGACCCGGTCACCCGACTCGTCCTCTATCTTCCAGCCCGCCTGCAGGGCGTCGTCCATCTCTCGCCGCATCCGTTCGGTTCGCATGGCCGCCCTACCACGCCGACGGGTAAATGCGCTCGCGGGGCGCTCCCACCCCGACCCGGGAGACGGTTAGTCGAACAGCCCCGTCGAGAGATACCGTTCACCGCTGTCCCAGAACACGGTGACGACCAGCGGGCAGTCGTCGTAACCGGCCGCCTCGCCGCCGTCGGACTGGAGCTCCCGCGCGCCGGCCGGCGCTGGCGGGCAGTCGAGTTCCGGAGCCGCCAGCCGCTCTGCGACCCGCCGCGCGGCGAGGCTGGTCGCACCGCTGGACTGGCCGACGAGGATCCCTTCCTCGCGGGCGAGCCGGCGACATTCGGCCTCCGCGTCCTCCAGCCGGACCGTCTCCACGTCGTCGATGAGGCTCGTGTCGAGGTTGTCGCTGACGAAGCCCGGTCCCATCCCCTGGTAGTCGTCGTCGCCGGGCTCGCCGGTCGAGAGGACGGCGTTCCGCGCCGGCTCGACCGCGACGACCTCCAGCTCGGGGAACTCCTCGCGGAGCCGCCGGCCGGTGCCCGACAGCGTGCCGCCGGTGCCGACGCCGGCGACCAGCGCGTCCACCTCGCGCTCGCCGACCTGCTTGACTATCTCCTCGCCCGTCGTCCGGTAGTGGGCCTCCGGGTTCGCCGGGTTCTCGAACTGGCCCAGCTGTACCGCGCCGGTCTCCGCGACGATCTCGTCGGCGCGCTCGCGGGCCGTCTCCATCTCGCCGTCGACGAGTTCGAGGTCCGCGCCGTACGCCTTCATCAGTCGCTGACGCTCCTCTGACTTCGACGCCGGCATCACGATCGTCAGGTCGTATCCACGGGCCGCGGCGACCAGCGCGATCCCGATCCCGGTGTTCCCGCTCGTCGGCTCGACGAGGCGGTCGCCCGGCTCGATCCGGCCCGCCTGCTCCGCCGCGCGGACCATCGCTCGCGCCGGCCGGTCCTTGGCCGAGCCCCCCGGATTGAACGACTCGACCTTCGCGGCGACGGTCGCTCCCGTCGGGGAGTCGACCTGCACCAGGGGCGAGCCGATGGTGTCCAGAATGCTCTCTCTCATTGCGTTCTCCTAACCGTCCGGTGCGTAAACCGATGCCGGTCACCGGCAGGACGTGCCGCCGCCCGTGGAGGAACCGGCGGCCCGTCGGCGCTCCCCATCTCAGAGTTCGACCGCGCCGAGCCACCGCTCGGTGCCGTCGGCGTCGCACCACTCGGCGTGGGCCGCGGCACAGCGTTCGTGCAGGAGCCGTCCGCACTGGCACAGCACGCGCTCGGTTCCCGCGTCGATGCTCCCCCGGCACAGCGTACAGCGTCGTTCCATACTCCGTGCTACTGATCCATACGCAATAACTGGTGTAGCGATTTCCCGGACAGCTCCCGGACTGCAATGAACCGGTCGGTGTTGCCGGTACTCCCCGGTTCTGCGGGGAACGCGGCGGTTAAGCCGCTCGACCGTCTACGGCGATCCATGTCACTCGAAACGATGGAACCGACCCCGACGTGGGACAGCGATGCCCACGGCGACACGGTCGAGACGCTCGCCGCGCACGACGACCTGACGTACAGGGTGTGGGGCGGCGACTGGTGCAAGGACTGCCGCGCCGTCCTCCCGGACTTCGCCGCCGCGCTCGACGCCGCCGGCGTCCCCGAGGACCGGATCGAACAGTACCCCGTCGAGCGCGAGGACGGCGAGAAAGTCGGTCCGAAGGTCGAGGAGTACGGCATCGAACTGATTCCGACGATCATCGTTGAGCGAAACGGTGACGAAGTCGCCCGCTTCGTCGAGTCGGCCGACCGGCCCGCTGCCGCGGTCATCGCCGACCAACTCGACGAACTCGACGCGACGGCCTGACCGTCGTTCCGAACGGAAACGGCGCTATTCCGCGTCCTCGTTTTTGCCGTTCGGTCGAAGCCGCTCGGCCCACTCCAGCGCCGCTCCCACGTCCGTCTGCGGCGGCGAGCAGGTGAAGGACCGACAGACGTACAGCGTCGGCTCGTCCCCGTCGCGCTCCCGGTTCGCCCAGACCGGCGGCGCGTCGGCCAGTCCCAGTTCGTCCAGCCACTCCTGGAGGCCGTTCGCCGTCGGCGGTCGCCGGGAGAGCACGCGGTTGGGCAGGAACTCGTCGCCGAAGCGGTCGCGCCACGCCGTAGGTGTCTCGTCGGCCACGACGGTGAGTTCGAGCCCGCCGGTTTCCAGCCGGTCGGCCGCCATCGCCAGCGAGACGTACTCGACGGGGCTGGCCCGGACCTCGTCGCCGTGCGTGCCGACGGCCGCCTCGGCTATATCGGCGAACGACTCCTCGGGGAGGAAGTGGTCGAGCGCCAGCAGCGCGTCGACGGCGACGCCGACGCTCGACGGCGTGGACTGGTCGCGGAGTTCCTGCGGGCGCGTCACCAGCTGTTCGCCGCTCTCGGGCGTGAAGTACAGCGTCCCGGCGTCCGCGTCCCAGAACTCCTCGCGGATCACGCGGGCGAGGTCGAGCGCGAACGCGAGGTGGTCCACGTCGCCGGTCGCCTCGTACAGCACGAACGCGCCGCGGGCGAGGAACGCGTAGTCCTCCAGATAGCCCTCGCCCTTCACGTCCCCGGACTTGTACCGCCGGGCGAGCCGTCCGGCGTCCGCGTCCCAGAGGTGCTCGTGGACGAAGTCGAGCGCGTCCCCGGCCGCCGTCGCGTAGTCGCCGTCGAGGGCGACGTCGGCCTCGGCGAGCGCGCCGATCATGAGGCCGTTCCACCCCGCCAGCACCTTTTCGTCGCGGCGCGGCCGGGGCCGGTCGCTCCGGGCCGCGAACAGCTTTTCGTCGGCGGCGGCGAGCCGTTGCTCGACCGTCTCCGCGTCGAGCCCGTACTCGTCGGCCAGCGTCTCGACGCTCGAATCGACGGTCAGGACGGTCGTCCCGCGCTCGAAGTTGCCGGCGTCGGTGATCCCGTAGCGGTCGCAGACCAGGTCCGCAGTCTCCTCGTCCAGCACCTCGCGGACCTCGTCGGGCGTCCAGACGTAGAACGCGCCCTCCTCGTCGCCTTCTGCGTCCGGGTCGCGCTCCGTCGGGACGGGGCTCTGTGCGTCCAGCGTGCTGTAGAAGCCGCCGTCGGGGTGGGTCAGTTCGCGCTCGACGAAGTCGAACGTCTCGCGGACGACCTCGGCGTAGCGCTCGTCGCCCGTCACCTGATAGCCGGCGAGGTAGACGCGGGGCAGTTCGGCGTTGTCGTACAGCATCTTCTCGAAGTGGGGCACCGTCCACTCGCCGTCGGTTGCGTAGCGGTGGAAGCCGCCGCCGACGTGGTCGTACATCCCGCCGTCGGCCATCGCGTCGAGCGTCTCGACGGCCACCTCTCGGTACGCTTCCCGGCCGGTCCGGTCGTATGCGCGGAGCAGGAGGTCGATCCGCCCCGGTTGGGGGAACTTCGGCCCGCCGCTGCTGAACCCGCCGTGCTCCCGGTCCGCTCCGCGGAGGACGGCGTCGGCCGCGTCCGTCAGCAGTTCGCTCCCCGGGGCCTCGCCGCCCGCGCCCGGCGTGGCCTCCAGCCGGTCGGTCGCGGCGTCGGTCCACTGCTCCGCGCGGTTCTCCATCTCCGGCCGGTCCGTCTCGTCCGCCCAGGAGTCGGCGATGTTGCGGAGCAGGTTCGCGAACCCGGGCATCCCGCGTTTCTCCTCGGGCGGGAAGTACGTCCCCACGTAGAACGGCTTCCCCTCCGGCGTGAGCCAGACGGACAGCGGCCAGCCGCCGCGGCCGCTGACGAGCTGGCTCACCGTCTGGTAGATCCGGTCGATGTCCGGTCGCTCCTCGCGGTCGACCTTGATCGGGACGAAGTTATCGTTGAGCAACTGCGCCACGTCCTCGTCCTCGAAGCTCTCCTCCTCCATCACGTGACACCAGTGGCAGGCCGAGTAGCCCACGGAGAGGAAGATGGGCACGTCGCGCTCCTTCGCCGCGTCCAGCGCGGCGTCGTCCCAGGGCTGCCAGTTCACGGGGTTGTCGGCGTGCTGGCGCAGGTACGGGCTCTCCTCCTCGTCCAGTCGGTTGCGGTCCGTCGGGTCGGTCATACGCCCCCGTAGTCGCTTCGGACACCTAAGTGCGGCCGTCCCGGAACGCCGGTGCCCGGCGAAGGCGCGCCCGTCGGGATTCCACGTTCGTGGATCGTATGAGTCAGTGAAAGAGCAACCTTTACACTCACGTGCCCACCACCGTCGCCCATGACCGAGACCGTCCTGCTGGTCGGCGGCGGCGGCCGCGAGCACGCCATCGCCCGCGCGCTGGCCGAATCGGACTGTGACCTGTACGCCTGCGCCGGCAACCGAAACCCCGGGATCGCCCGGGTCGCCGTCGGCTTCGAGAGCCTCGACACGACGGACACCGATGCCGTGGTCGACTACGCCGAGGCGGTGGAGGCGACCCTCGCGGTGATCGGCCCGGAGACGCCGCTGGCCGCGGGCGTCGTCGACGCGCTCGAAGACGTCGGCGTGTACGCGTTCGGCCCGAAGCAGGCCGAGGCGCGCATCGAGACGGACAAGCGGTTCCAGCGGGAGTTCATGGCCGACCACGACATCCCCGGCTGCCCGGACTTCGCGACGTTCACCGACCCCGACGAGGCGGCCGCGTACATCGACGACTACGACGGCGACCTCGCCGTGAAGCCGACCGGACTCACGGGCGGCAAGGGCGTCCGCGTAACTGGCGACCAGATCACGAAGGCGGAAGCGAAGGAGTACGTCCGGGAGAGCGACTACGACGAGTTCGTGCTGGAGGAACGGCTCGTCGGCGAGGAGTTCACGGTACAGGCGTTCGTCGCCAACGGCGAGGTTCGCGTGACGCCGGCCGTGCAGGACCACAAGCGCGCCTACGAGGGCGACGAGGGACCGAACACCGGCGGGATGGGCAGCTACAGCGACGCCATCCCGCAACTGCCGTTCATGAACGAGGCCGACTACCGCGATGCCGTCCGGATCATCGAGGCCGTCGTCGACGCGCTCGACGGCTACCGCGGCGTCCTCTACGGCCAGTTCATGCTCGGGGCTGACGGCCCGAAGGTCGTGGAGTTCAACGCTCGCTTCGGCGACCCCGAGGCGATGAACACGCTCCCCGTCCTCGAAACCGACTTCCTCGACGTGCTGACCGCGGCCCGCGACGGCGAGCGCCTGCCCGACCTGGAATTCGCCGAGCGCGCGACGGTCTGCAAGTACGCCGTCCCCGCCGGCTACCCCACCGACCCCGAGGCCGGCGCGCCGGTGACCGTCGACGAGGAGAGCGTCGCCGACGTGGACGCCCCCGGCGAGGCACAGCTGTTCTACGCCTCCGTGGACGCCCGCGACGACGGCGTGTACACGACCACCTCGCGATCCTTCGCCGTCGTCGGGCTTGGCGACACCATCGTCGACGCCGAGGAGACGGCGGAGGCCGCCCTCGCGCTCGCCGGCGAGGCTGGCCTGCGCGTCCGCCACGACATCGGGAAGCCGGACCTCGTGCAGTCACGGATCGACCACATCGACGAACTCCGCGGGAACTGACCGGACTCACCGACCACGGCCCCCGCCCCGCGCCGGGAGCGTTTATTAGCTCCCGCCCCGAACGCCGTGGCGTGACAGAAGACGACGCGCCGGCCGACGGCTCCCGCCACGACCGCGTCACCGCCCACCCGACGCCGGGACCGCGCAACTCCCTCCGCCACTGGCCCGACGCCAAGCACCCGCTGCGCGTCGCGCTCAACTACGTCGTGATCGTCCTCGCGCGGATCTCGCCGAGCCTCCGCCTGAAGTGCTGGCTCCTGCGGCGGATCGGCGTCACGGTCGGGACGGGCGTCTCGTGGGGGCTGGAGTCGACGCCGGACGTGTTCTGGCCCGAACTGATCACCGTCGAGGACGGCGCGATAATCGGCTACGACGCGACGATCCTCTGTCACGAGTTCCTGCAGGAGGAGTACCGCACCGGCGAGGTGGTCGTCGGCGAACGGGCGATGGTCGGCGCGGGAGCGATCATCCTCCCCGGTGTTCGGGTCGGCGAGGGCGCGAGCGTCGCCGCGAACTCGCTGGTTACGGAGGACGTGCCGCCGGGCGAGACGGTCGCCGGCGTTCCGGCGCGGCCGATGTCGAGTGACGGCCTCGACGACGCCTGACGGTGCTGGCGGGGTCCTGTCGTCTGTCAGTCCCGGATCCGGACGATCCCGTTCTCCAGCACGCGGCTGTTGGGGACGATGAACTCCTCCTCGTCGTTCTCGATGTGCGTGACGAACACGTCGACCTCCTGAACGATCCCCTCGTGGTCGCCGATCCGGACGCTATCGCCGATGCCGTACGGCTGGTTCAGGAGGAGATACACCCCCGCCGCACCGGACGCGAGGAAGTCCTTGAACGCGAGGCCGCCGAGGAACACGAGGGCGAACGCGTACACCGCGAGCAAGACGATCAGCGCGTCGGTGTTGACGCCGATCTGGTCTAACGCGACCAGCGAGGCGATGTAGAGGACGCTGTACTTGATCACCCGCGGTAGAAGCCCGACCTCCGGGAGCTTGATCCCGCGGAGGCGCTCGCTGGCCATCAGTTCGGCCTTGTCGGCGACGACGAAGCCGACGACCAGTACCAGGGCGGCGATGAACAGCCGGGGGACGAACTCCGTCACGCGCAGCCAGAACCGCTCGGCGCTGAACAGCTGGGCGATGTGGACCGCCGTCAGCAGGGCGACGCCGTACACGAACCACGAGGAGAGCCGCGCGACGATGGTGACCGTCGAGGTGCCGAGGCTCTGTGCGGTTCGCTCGAACGGCGTCCCCTCCACCGACTCCGGGATCCCCGCGGCGGTGAGCAGTCGCTTGTTGAGCTTGCCGACGAGGTAGCCAAGCAGGATGCCGACCGCGAGCACCGCCGCGGCCAGCGCTGCCGGCTGGTTCGTGACGAGGCTCCACTCCACCATCAGTAGTCCTCCGGGTCCAGTTCGAGCACCAGTTCACCCGCCTTGAACGCCCGCACGAGGCCGTCGCTCTCGCTCAACACGATGGCGGTGGCGTTCGTGTCCCGGGTGACCGCGCCCGCGGCCATGTGCCGCGTGCCCAGCCCCTTCGGGATGTCGACGCCCTCCGCGGAGGGTTCGAGGTAGCGATACGCCGAGACGATCTTGCCGGAGTCGCTGATGACGAACGCCCCGTCGAGCCGGGAGAACTCCTTCAGCATCACGTTGACGATGGGGTCGCCGACGTGGACGTGGGACTTCTCGAAGGGGTTGTACGAGAGCGGCCGGGACTTGTTCATCACCTTCCCGGCGTCGCCGACGACGAACAGCGCGCCGACGGGCTTGCCCTTCTGCCCTTTCTTCCCCAGTTCGATCACCAGTTCCAGCACGGACCGGATGACGCTCGGTTCGGCCCGCGACTCCGAGAACAGCCCGTAAACCCCCGACGACATCGACTCGTCGACGCGGATGCGGGAGACCGTGTCGATCTCGTCGGCGAACACGCCCAGCGCGCAGGCGACCACGTCGCCGTCCTCGACGTAGCCCGCGTCGAACGCCCCTTCGATACCGAAGCGGATCCGGTCGACCACGTCGTCGAACTGTAGCGGGAGTTCGACGAACTCGTCCGCGCCGTGGTCGTTCTCGCCGGCCACCACGATGATGGGGTGTTCGGCGTTTTCGGTCACCTCCTCGTAGTAGGACCCGCTGGGCGAGAACAGCAGTATCGCGTCCACCGACGGGACCAGCTCCGCAAACAACTCGCTTGCCTCGGCCATTGTGCAAGGCAACTCCCGCCCGACGAAAAAGGTTTGCGTCGCGTGAGACGTGTCCGCGGTGGTTCAGCCCATCTCCGGGGTAACCGTCGCATCGACGAGGCGACCGAGCGGAGCCTCGACGGCGTACCCCGGTGTCTCGACGCGGATGGGGGAGTCGCGGTCGACGTCGACGAACCGGAGCGTCATGCTGAACCGGCCGTCGTCGCCGATGGTCGTCGCCTCGCGCTGGCCGGTCGGCTCGTGCCGCGCCCACGCCGTCTCGCCGGCGAACCGAGCGTCGGCTTGGCCGCTGACGACGTGGCCGAACGGCGTCTCCGAGAGGTTCGTCCCGGCCATCGCGTAGTCCCGGCCGTGCCACTCCCAGAACCCCTCGTCGATGACGTACACTTCCTCGTAGCCGCCGTCGATGAGCGACGCCGCCCGGATCGACGAGAGGTGGTGCGGACAGCCGCAGTAGCAGACGATCCGGTCGCCCTCGGGCCACTCGACGACGGGGTCGCCGTCGGTGCCGCCGCGACCGGCCGGACTCAGGACCGCGCCGTAGACGTGTGAGGTGTCGTACTGCTTCCGGCCGCGGGCGTCGACCATGCGTGCCTCGCCCCGCCGGTACCAGTAGTTGGCCACGTCGATCGGTGCCAGCGGCACCTCGACGCCGTCGCGGTCCACCGTTCCGAACGACGACGTGTCGACCTCGCGCTCGTCGGGGACCTCGTCGAACTCGGGCGGATAGCCGTCGGTCGGGTCCTCGTCCGGCGGGAACTCGCCGTTCGTGTCGTAGTCGGCCGTCGCCGTCCCGGTCGCCGGGCCCCCGCTCGTCTCGGTCGCTGTGCGCTCCGTGGTGCCGTCGCCCGACCCGTTGGAGCCGAGACAGCCGGCGAGTGCGGCCGTCGCCGCGACGCTCGCGAGGTAGGTTCGTCGGTTCATATGTGGTGGTTGGGACGCATCCGGTATCAGGATTCGCTCCCCGGACGGGGCGTCGGCAGCGCGCGGTGTCGCCGCGGCGGCACGAGGAAGTTGCCGCGGTTGTTGACGAAGATGTACTCCAGGATGCCGTTGTTCACGCGCTGTTTGACCGCCGGGCTGTCGATGTCGCTCCCGTTCATCGCCTCGCGCACCCGTTCGAACTGCTCGATGTCGCGCTGCAGCGTCGGGAAGTGGAGGCTGGCCACGTCGTCGTCGGTCGACTCGAAGTGCCGGCGCAGCAGGAGGACGTTGCCGTCCTCGTCGCGGTTCGCGCGGGCCGCCTTCTGGGCGTGGCCGACGCGGCTGAACTCGCGGGCGTGCTCCTCCACGCTCTCCATCATCTCCTCGGTGACCCCGCTGTGGTCCCCGAGGTTGTGACCCGCGCCCTCGACCATCCCCTCCTCGGCGTGGACGGGGCTGAACATCTCCATCACGCGGTCCTCGTAGTTCTGCTCGACGTACCAGTCCGCGAGGCGCTGGCGGATGTTGGCGACGTGTTTCGTCGTCCCACCCGCGAACGGCCCCTCGTCGATGGTGACGTAGTCCTCGCTGGCCTGATTGCCGGCGAACCCGGCGGTAAAGCCCATGAACAGCGGCGACTCCTCCGGTACGGGGTTCCCGTCGGGGATGCCGCTCACGTCCTGTCGTTCGGCCGGCATCCCGTCGCCGATGAACCCGGTCCGGCGGTCGTCGACCGTCATCGCGTCGGTCAGCGGCGTCTCAACCGCCGTGCCGTTGGCCTCGACGTTGCCCCGGAGCGCCTCGTCGGCCTCCAGCACCACGTCGGCGCGGTCGCTTGCCAGATGCAGGAGCGCGTCCTGCGTGTCCAGTTCCGGCTCCTCGAACGCCGAGAGCCGCCGGGGCTCCGGCAGGTTCACGTTCTCCGGGAGGTCCTCGTCGAACCGGTCGAAGTACGCCGGCGAGTAGGCGACCGAGTGGATCAGCCCCTCGTTCGACCGCTCGTACGCGCGGTCCAGCGTCGCCAGCGCGCTCTCGACCGTCGTCCGTGCCTCGTCGCTCGGCGGGCCGGACCCGTCGAGCGTCAGGTACAGCAACACCTGATGCCGCGGGAGGACGGTGTTGCCGTGCTCGTCCCGCGGGATCAGGTCGTTCCAGCCGTGCTGGCGGTCGGGGAGCGACGAGGGATCCTCGACCCCCTCGGGGACCGGGCCGCCGGTCGTCGGCGTCGTCGATCCCTCGCTGTCGCCGTCGTCGGCGTCGAGACAGGCGCTCAGGGCGCTCACTCCGCCGGCGGCGACCGCCGCCTTCAGGAATTCGCGCCGCGACTGGTCGGGGGAGGGTTTCATCGTCCCACCGTTGGGACCCCCCGGAAATGGGGGTTCTGGTGTGGCTCTCGAACGGTCATCCGTCCCCCCGTCGGCGGGCGGCCAGCAGCGCGCCGGCGGCGACCGCCGCCAGCGTCCCGACGACGCCGACCGCGGGCATGCTCGTCTCCCCGTCGCCTGACGCCGTGGTCGTCGTGGTGGTCGAGTCGCCCGGCGCGGCGGTCGTCGTCGGCGTCGCCGTCGCGGTGTTGACACCGACGTTGAGTCCGCCGGTGCCGCCGTCCGTCCCGTTCTCGCCGAGCGTCGCGGCGACGCGGGACTGGACCGGCGTTCCGCCGACGCGAACCGGCTCGTCGCTCTCACGGTCGAACTCGCCGTCGCCGTCGTCGCGGTACACGGTCACCCACAGCGACACGCGGCTGTCGTTACCGGGCAGGCGGCTTCGATTGACCGGGACCGTCACGTTCTCGTGGGCACCGGCAGCCAGCGACGTGCTGCCGACCACCTCGCCCGGGGCACCGGTCTCCTCGTCGCTCCGCCTGACGACGAGGTGCCCGTCCTCGGCCAGCTGGGCGTTCGGCACCGTCAGCGAGTCGGCGACGGTGTGACCAGACAGCGACATCGCCACGACGGTGACCGACCCGTCACCCTGCCTGACGGCGAACTCGTCCGCGGCGAGGGTGCCGAGGCTGAACAGGGTCGAGTCCGTCTCGGGATCGAACTCGTCGCCGTCCTCGGCGTCGTCGTGGAGCACCGCTACCAGCGACGTGTTGCCGGACGTCGACTCCCACCAGGACTGGTCGACGGCGACGGCGACGTTGCGGTGATAGCCGGACGTGAGCTTTCGGTGGCCGACGACCTCGCCGGGGTCGCCGCCGTCGCTCTCGTGGATCGCCACGTACCCGTCCTCCAGCAGGAACAGTTGCTCGACGACCACGCTCCCGTCGCCCGACACCTGCGCCCTCGCGGTGAGGTGGTTGCCGTGGCCGCCCGCCGGGGCGACTACTGGGCCGGCAAGCGGCGCGACCACGGCGATGGCGAGCAGGGTCGCCACGGCGCGACGCCGTCCGGTCATAGCTGGATATCGACGCTCGGCGTGCCGATAAACGCCGTCTCGTACCCCTGGTGGCGGGCCACCTGTGGCGGCACGTCCACGGACAGCGTCAGCGTATCGCCCGACTCGACGCCGTCGACCAGCGCGCCGTAGTGGTAGTCGAGTTCGGGGTCGAGCGTCCGCTCGAACGCGCCCTCGTACACGGGCTCCCCGTCGCGTTCGACCGTGCCGGACAGCCCCATCTCGGGCACCAGCAGCGCGTTGTACCGCGTCCGGGCCGAGACCGCGACGTAGGTGCCGTCGCCGAAGCGGTCGTCGGACAGCGTCGTGACGACGTACCGCACGCCGTCGGCGCGCGACTCCCCGCGGACCGTCCCCGGCAGGTCCTCGGGAGCGGCCGCGCGGCCGAGCGGCACCATGTCCATGTCCATCGGCTTGACCGCCCCCGGCTCCCCGGCGGCGTCGATTTCCTGTGTCGTCAACTGCTCGCGCTTCCGGTCGTTCAGTTCGAGCGGAACGGTCGCGCTCGCCGGCTCACCGAACTGTCCCTCGAACACCCCTGTGCGACGCGTCGACATTCCGCCGACGCTGACCGTCACGTCGTACGTCCCGTTCCCGTCGAGTTCGAAGTTCGCGCCGTAGTGGAACCCCATCCGCTGTGAGAACATCGGGTAGATGACCTCCTCGGAGACCAGGTCGCCACCCTTCGTGATCTCGACGGACAGCCCCGTGTCCGGGAGCACGGTCCCCGTCTCGGGGTCCCACACCGACGCCATCAGGTGCATCGTCTGCTCGTTGGTCCGTGGATGTTCGGAGCGCTCGGTCCCCGTCACCGTCCAGAACTGGTGGGGGAACGTGTAGAACACGCCGAACCGGTAGTCGCCGTCCGACGCGGTACCGGCCATCAACATGTTCTCCACGAACGGCTGGACGTAGATTCCCCGGGGGGAGGACCCCTGTCCGTCCGCCGTCGTATCCGTGGTCGTTTCGGCCGTTCCGGTCGTCGTGTCGGTGTTCGTCGAGTCGCCGTCGTCGCCGCCGAGACAGCCGGCGAGGAGGGGAACCGATGCGCCCGCAGCGAGGAACCTTCGGCGTTTCATCTACCCGGGCTTGGGGTCGTACCAACAAAAAATCACGTCCTTCACGGGGTCGTCTCGGCCGCTGCGACTGGTCCTGTAGCACACATTTATATCGTTCGGTCGGCAACTGGTACGTATGAACCAGTCGAGACGTACGTTCCTGCAAGCGAGCGGCGCGGCCGCCCTCCTCGGCCTGTCGGGCTGTACCGGCGTGCTCGAAGGCGACGAGGGGATCGGCGACGCCGGCCCGCCGGGCTTCACGTCGTGGGTGTACGACCCGAGGGACCTCCTCGGCGTCGAGACCCGGGGCTTCGCGACGTACGACATCGAGAGCGTCCTCGCACAGCGTGACTCCCTCCCCCAGGACCCCTTCGAGGGGCTGGAACAGGCAAACGAGAACATCGACGAAGTCGACCTAGAGGAGTTCTCCCGGCTGACGATGGTCGGCGGGAGCACGCTCAACGCCGACAACCCCGAGGCCGGCGGGTCGGCCGTCCTCGAAGGCTCCTTCGACGTGGAGACGATCACGGAGGAGATAGAGTCCCAGTCCACCGGCGTCCAGTACCAGACCGGCTCCTACGAGGGGTACGAACTGTACTACGGCTCGCAGGAAAACGAGTTCCAGGGGACGACGAACTCCTTTGCCTTCGCGATCAACGAGGAGAACGTCGTCGTCGGCGGGTCGAACTCCGACGCGATGAGCGGCCGCGGGGCGGTCGAGGCGATGATCGACACCAGCCTCGGGGACCAGGCGCAGTACTACAACCGGAGCGACTACGCCGAACGGCTCGTCAACGAACTCGGCGACGCGACGATGCTGATCGGCGTCGAGTTCGACCTCGGCACGCTCATCCGTGACCAGGTGAACAACGACAGCGCCCGTCTGGTTCTCAGCGGCCTCGGCGCGGCCGGCATGGCCGGAACGATCGAGGGCGAGACCGCCACCAACGAGATCCTGCTCGTGTACGAGGAGGACGCCGAGGTGCCCGAGGAGACCGCACAGGACCTGCTCGACCGGGCCCGCGAGCAGTCCCCGACCGCCTTCGAGAACGTCGAGGACGTGAACATCTCCAGCGGCGACCGCACGCTCCGGTTCACGATGACGGTCGACACCCAGCAGCTGTGGGAGCAGAGCGGTCTCGGCCCGACCGCCGTCGCCGACACCGCCACCGAGAGCAACACTGCTACTGGGCCCCCGCGAGCGTCGTTCGAGATCGAGTGGTCGGACTACGACGAGAACCGGAAGGAAGCGACGATCACCCATCAGGGCGGCGACTCGATCGACGCCGATCGGCTCTCGCTGGAGGGCGACATCGAGGCGGAGGGTAGCTGGGTCAACACCAGCGACGGAAACGTCGTCGCCGGGTCGACCACCCAGGCCCTCGTCGAAGCCGGCGGCTACATCGCCGTCGTCTGGACCAGCGCGAACGGCTCCACGTCGGCACAGCTGGCCGGCTCCTCGGCCCCGAACTGAGGCGACGCCGCCGTCGGACGATTACGCTTCCTCGCCGTCGATACTTCTCGCCTCGATGTGCATCCCGAGCACGAGCAGCGGGATCCCGACGATCGCACCCACGACGGTGAGTGTGAACAGCAATCCCACTATCTGTAGCATCTTCCCGGCGTTCCGACTCGCGTCTGCCCGCGCCTCGTCACGTGATTTCCCGTCGTCGGTGCCTGCCCCGGAGCCGGCGGCGGACGGTTCGCTTTCCAGGAATCCACAGTCATAGCACATCTTCGTCCGGCTCAGGAGCTTCCCAACCCGGGGACCGTAGTGGTCCGACCCGCACCTCGGGCACGTCGACTCGGACCGACACGAGTTCCGAACGAGCCGCGGGAGGTCAGCGAACTCACGGTCGAGGTACTCCCGTTCCTCGTCCGTGAACGGGTCGTCGTCCCTGGCGGGTGGTCCTTTTCCGCGCTGTAGCGCCCCGCATGCGTAACAGATCTTCCCAGTCGACAGCCCCGCCGCCGGGTGTCTGAACGCGACTCGCACGGCGTCACAGGCGTCGCAGCTGTCGTTGAGGTGGGACGTGAACCGGACGTACAGCGGGACACGACCGTCCCCGTCGACGATCCGTTGCTCCCGCTCGTGTATCTCCGACATACGGTGTACTGGCGAGAAGTGGGCTTATATCCCCACCTCCGCAGGTGGTGGAGCGATCAGTTGCCCAAGCTTGCGGGACCGGATTTGAACCTCGCCGAGACGGTCGCCCTCGCCACAAGCTTTTGCACCCTTCGAGGAGGTACAGAAGCGTCCGGTCCCGTATTTGACTTCCACCATGATATTTGTAGCCTCGCTGTTCACTCTTCTCTCAATGGACAGGGACGAGATAGACGAGTACGTCCGGCGGTGTCAGCAACTCATCGAATCGTCACCGCAGATGGACGAGGAGAACACGAAGGTCAAACTCGTCCAGCCGTTTCTCGAACTTCTCGGATGGGATCTCTACTCGACGGAGGTTGCGCTCGAATACACGATCCCGATGGCTTCGGGAAGTACGCACGTCGATTACGCCCTTCTGGTGGGCGATTCTCCCGTCGTGTTCGTCGAAGCCAAGCCGGTACGGTCTACCCTCTCCGAGGCCGAGGTTCAGCAGTTACGAAGTTACATGCGTCAGGAACTCGACGTGGATTGGGGGATTCTGACCAACGGGAAGTCCTTCGAGGTGTTGACGAAGAACCACAACCGGAACGGCGGCGAGGAGGTGTCCGTGGTTCAGTTCGATCTCGACGATCTCGCCGAAAGCCCGGACGTACTGGAACTCCTCACCAAGGAGTCGATACGGTCGGGGAAGTCCGACAAAATCGCCGAGCAGGTCGCACAGACGAACCAGGCGATTCGGTATCTGCGGGAAAACGAGGACAGCGTCACCGAATCCGTCGCCGAAGCGGTCGAGCGCGAGGTCGGCGATCTCACCGTCGACATAGAAGCCCAGTCCCGGGAGTTCGTGCAGAATCTCGTTTCGGTGCTCCGCGAACAGCGACACTTCGTCAGCGAGGAGCCGGCCACTGAATCGAACGTCGAAGGTGAAGAAAGAGAAACGAACGATACTCCTGACGAAATTCAGCCGCTTGAGAGCAAAGTGGCGGGCACTATTTCCCGGCAGGAGATAGAAGGCGACCCCGACTCACGCGTTGCTGTCTTCCCGACGAAGGAGTCGGGACTTCCGTTCCTCAAAGAGAACGAGGCTTGGGGATTCGTTCGAGTCAGTAGTGATTTCGACTACGTGGCGATGTACGTTACCGGGGACGTTCAAGAGGTGAAATACATCGCCAAAGTGAACGACGTGGTAGTCCCTGACGAAGCCGACTTGATGCGGGAGCCACTGGACTACAAGGACCGGGCGAAGATCGCGGATGGGAAGAAGGTCATCGTGTTCGAGCCGGGGTCGCTCTACGAACTCGAAGACCCAGTACCATACGAGTCGAAATATCCACAATCGCTCCGGTATACGACTCTCGGGAAACTACGGACTGCGAAGACGACCGACGACATGCTCTGAATTGACACCGAGCGATCCGTGCCGGTTCAACACCACCGCCACAAGTTCGGGACCGGATTTGAACCGGCGGACCCCTACGGGACAGCGTCCTAAGCGCTGCGCCGTTTCCTGGCTTGGCTACCCGCGCTCGGCCGCACGTACTCCCGTCCCGGAAAAATACCTGTCGTTCCGAACCGGAGGCTTAAGACCGAACCCGCCGTACGGCGGGGCATGTATCGGGCGCGGGACCGGGTTGACAACGAGGAGTGGATCGAGGACCTCCACGCGGCGGCGGACCGACTCGACCTCGGCGCGGAGGCTCGGTCGACGGCGACGGACCTCTTTCTGACGGCCATCGGCGAAGACGACGGTGAAAAGCGGACCGTGTTGGCGGCCAGCCTCTACGCCGGGTCGCTGATCGCGGGCGAGGAACGGTCGCAGGGCGCGGTCGCGTCGGCGGCGGACGTGTCGCGGTTGAGCATCCAGCAGCGCTGGAAGTCGGTGCTGGAGACGGCCGGACTCGAACCGCCCGGCTGGTAGGTTCAGTCGGTTCGTTCGCGCCCGTCGCGCTCGGGCGTGAGGTTGCCGTGTTCGTCTATCTCGCCGCGGACGATGCGGGTACTGGAGATGATGTCGCCGTCCGCCGCGCGCTCGTAGTCGACGACTTCGATCGAGAGCGGGTCGAACCCGCGTTCACGGCGGATCTCGTTGATGCGCTCGGCCCCCTCCGCCGTCTCCGGGGAGACGACGAGGTAGTCGAACGGCTCCTCGGAGGCGATGCCGGTCGGCTTCTCCAGCGTGCGGATCTCGTAGTCGCGGTCGTACCGCTCCGCGAACTCGTCGAGTTCCGCCGCCAGGTCGGTCTTCCGTTCGGCGAACGGCCTGACGTACCGGTCCTCCGTGCGGGTCTTCGGCGCGAGTTCGTCACTGGTGAGACCGACGGTTACGTCCCCGAGTTCGAACGCGTGCTCGAAGAGGGAGCGATGACCGTCGTGCACCGGGTCGAACGTCCCACCCAGCGCTACCTTCATACCCACCAAAAGCGGTGCCCGGTGCTTAAAAGAGTCGGGTTACGTCTCGGTGCCGTCCGACTCGCTGTCGCCGTCCTCGACCGTGATCGTCACCGGATCGCTCTCCTCCTCCTCCTCCTCCGACTCCACGCCGCGCCCGTCGAGGTGGTCGTCGAGATTGAACACGGTGTTGAGTTCGTGCTGGACCTGCTCGACGACGCCGGAGACCAGTTCGCTCGGGGCGATCGCGGTGTACTCGTAGGGGTTGTTGCCGGCCCCGTCGCTCTGGCGCTTGCGCCGCGTGACGGTCTCCTCGTCGTGGAGTTCCGCCAGGGCCTCCCGGACGGTGCTCGGATAGAGTCCGGTGCCCTCGGCGATCTCCTCGCTCGTACTGCCGGGGTTCTGCCGGAGGTAGACGAAGATTCGCGCGCGCGTCTCGGTGTCCAACACCCACGAGAGCAGGTCGACGACGCCCTGGTCGAACCCCTCGACCGCGCGGTCCCTCGTCGACCCCGCCTCGGCGGATGCGTCCGCCCCGTCCCCGTCGACTGTCACGTCCTCCCCGTCCGTGGTCTCGTTCTCGCCGGACATTGTCCTTTCGTAAAGGACGAAATACACGGACGGTAAAAAGCGTTGTTCATCCGGGCGTCGGCGGCAGTTAGCCCTGCATCCGGTGTTCCGGCGGACATCGCCGTCCCGCCTGTCGTTTCAGAGCACAAGTGACTCCCGCAGCGCGGCCGGGCCCTCGGCCTCCCGAAGCCGGCGCTGTCTCGCCGCGCCGCTCTCGGCGTCGTACACGTCGCGGAGGCCGTCGACGCCGAGGCGGTCGCACTCCCGGTCGACGAACTCCCCCAGCTCGATCGTCGTCTCGCCGTTGCGCCCGACGAACGACGCGTCGTGCCCGTGCCGGATGGCGCGCCACTTGTTCTCGTCCAGCAGTTCGCGGCGGAGTCGGTCGGTCCCGTCGCTGGCCGCGCCGTCCTCGTAGCGCGCCGCCAGGTCGAGGACGAGTTCGCGGACGTACTCGGCGAACGCGAGGACGCGCTCGGGGTCGGCCTGGCCGTCGGGCGTCCGGACCTCGACGGTGCCGTGTTCCGTGTGCGGGCGAACCTCGTACCAGAGTTCGCCGCGGTCCTCGATCGACCCCGTCTCGATCATCCGGCGTTCGAACTCGCGGTACGCGTGGAAATCCTCGAACGCGGTCGGCATGCCCGTGTTCGGGAGCCCCTCGAAGATCTTCGCGCGGGCCGACTGGAGGCCCGTGTCGAACCCGTTCCAGAACGGCGAGTTGGCCGACAGCGCGAGGATCGGCGGCAGGTACCAGCGGACCCGGTTCGCGACCCACGTCGCCTTGTCCGCGTCGTCGACGCCGACGTGGACGTGCAGCCCGGCGGTCGTGTTGCGGTGCTGTGGGTACTGGATCCGGTTCAACTGCGACCGATAGCGGGGCTTCTCGGCGTGTTCCAGTTCGCGCCACTTCGCGGCGGGGTGCAGGCCGGCCGCGGCGATCCGGTAGCCGTGGCGCTCGGCGTGCTCGACCAGGGCCTCACGGACGTCGCGGAGCGTCCCCTCGGCGTCGGCGGGCGACTCGATGACCGGCGTCTGCGTCTCGATGACGCACTTGAACAGTTCGTGGTCGATCCGGCCCTCCAGGATCTCGGGCGGGTCGTACCGGTACACCAGGTCGTCCGTCCCGGACGTGGGGCGGCCCGCATCGTCGACGACGTAGAACTCCTCCTCGATCCCAAGCGTTCCAAGCTCGTCGAACGTCTCGGCGTCGCCCTGGTCCATCGCAATGCTGTTTGGAACCCGCGAATAAATAGGGAACGGAGTCGGCAGGGTAGCTGTGCCGGCGACGTGGCCGCGGAACCGGCGGTCACCGCCCGACTACCGGGCGGGTCGTTCTCGCAGTTCGCCGTCTTCGTTTTAAGTGCCTCTCGCGACAAGGGGTCATAGTGAGGGAGTTCTCCGAGCTACTCGCCGTCGAGTGCCGACGCTACCGGTCCGGCCACCGACGCGTGCATCGACTGTTCCTTTAAGTGCTTCTCGTCACAACGGTTCGTAGTGAGGACGACGCCGACGGTCCCCGACTTCGTTTTCGCGACTGGTATCCGGTTCCGACAGGCCACAGGTTTGTATAGCTCCGCGAACGAGGTAGGGACGTGATGACGAGCGGCCGCCCCCCGGCGTCGACGGGACCTTCCACGACCGAGCACCAATCAGCCAGCGGACGGCGTGAGGTAAGCGCCGGCCCCGGCGACGGCGCGCTGTCGCGCGTCGATGCGGTCAAGGACGAGCGGTTCCGCCGGTGGGACGTGGTGTCCCCGAGCGCGACCCTTATCGGGCGCGCCGAGCGCGCCGGCGAGGACGTGAGCGAGAACCTCCGCCGGCTCCACGACGAGCAGCATCCGGCGATGCAGGGCCACAGCGCGCGGATGCACCGGCTGGAGAAGGCCCGGATCACCCAGGCCTTCTGCAACACGCTGTCGCTGACGGCCTGGGAGCGCGACCGCGTGCTCGGGATCATGACCGAACTCGACCTCACCGCCTTCGGCAGCCAGCGCGCCATCGGCAAGGTGGCGCTGGTGGTCATCCGCCACGTCGTCGACGAGGAGCGCCAGCGCCGCCTCGGCCTGCAGGACGACGAGTGGGTGAGCGAGCGCTCCCCGGACGAACTCGAATCGCTGTACGACCGCTTCGAGTCGATCACCGACGACCCGCAGTACAAGGACCTGCTCGACGCGCAGGGCCTCGACACCATCGGCGTCAACCGCCTGCACCGGACGCTCCGGGACCAGCTGGACGAGCAGGACCTCCACGGTGCCGTCCTCGGGCGGTCGCCGCACCGGGACCCGAGTCTGCCGGCGGTCACGGACCGGGGGGACGGCGACGCGCCCGACGAGACAGCCGAGAGCGCGTAGGGCGACCGCGCCGCCCGACCTACCGGGGCTGCGCGACGACGCCGAGGTGGTCGTCGTGGAACGGCTCCAGCCGCGCCGTCTCCAGTATGTCGTAGCTCTCCGCCAGTTCCGCTTCCACCGAATCGAACACTGCCGCGGGGTCGCCGGTCACGTCCTCGCTCCGCGCCTTGATCGCGGCGACGAGGCGGCCGTCGTCCGCGAGAAACCGCCGGTTCTCCGCCGCGACGCGGGCCTGTCCGCGCGTCGCAACGTCCTGTACGATCGCGTCCAGGTCCGCCTCCACGACGTGGGCGTACGTCTCCGGCTTCCGGGCGTCCTTCAGGAGCGGAAAGAGCCGGTCCCTGTCCCGCGCCACGTCGAGCAGGTCCCGGGCCGGACGCGCGGCGAACTCGACGGCGTACGTCGGCCCGGCGAAGTCCGCGACGTGGCTCACCGTCGTCCCGCTGGCGGCCCCGAGATACAGCACCGAGTCACCGCCGGCCAGCCCGACGTCCATCCCCTGTTCGAGCATCGCGCCGAGCTTCGACCGGCGGGCGTCCCAGAGCCGCCAGTCGCCGTCGGTCGGCTCGCCGTACACCGGCGTCCCGCGAGTGGCCAGCCGCTCCTCGCCGTCGAACGCGCGGCGCTTGACGCCGTCGGGGAGCGTCATTCGCCGTCACCCCGCGCCCGGATCGCTGCGATGCGCTCGTCCAGTTCCGCGTCCAGTTCGGGCTTGCGCTCGCCGGAGTAGTGGTCCACGCGCGCCGCGATGGTCAGCTTCCCGGCCAGCGCACGGGACGCCGAACCGCGGTGGTCGGGGTCGGTTCCCCGGACGTACTCGTGGGTGTAGATGACCCCGTGCTTCGGCGAACTCGCGTGTCCGCGGAGGTGGGCGAACAGCGCGTCCTCCGCGCCGAGCACCTGTACCGTCCCGCTGGGCATCTTCGCCAGCGACTCCAGCCCGCCGGCGAGCGCGATCAGCCGGGCCGCAAGCACCGGCCCGGCCATCGCCGCGAGGTTTGGCGCGACCACGCCCGCCTGTCGCTCGACGTACTCCCGGAGCGCGTCGCGCTCGTCGACTACCCCCTCGACGCGCTCCGCGAGCGAGACGACCCGTTGCTCCGCGGGGCCGGACGGATCGCGCCCGGCGAGTTCGAGCGCACCGTCGACGCCGGTGCCCGCATCCTCGAACAGCGCACCCGCCCACTCCGCGACGCGTTCGGCCAGTTCGTTTGCGGTACGTTCACAGTCGTCCATGGCGCGGACGGCGTGGACCAGCTGCTGGTCGTCGGCGCGCTCTGCCTCGTCGACAGCTTTGGCCGTCGCCGAGAGCGTTGCCTCCCGGAGCCGGTCGTAGTACTCGTCCTCGTCGGCGACGGCACCGGTCCCGACGGCTCGCGCGGGCCAGTCGTCGGGGCGCTCGGCGGTTCCGTCCCGGACGCGCTCCGCCGCCGCGGCCGCGTCGCCGGCGTCGATCCCGGCGAACCAGCCCTCCGTGTCGGTCATACCCCTCCGTTCGGCGGTGGAGGGTTAAAACCGTGCGACTCGCGGGGCGAACCACCGGTCCGACAGGTCAGGCTGTCCCGGAGACAGCCTTATGTACCGAAGCGCGCCCAGGGACAGGTAGCGAATGGCAGCCGACCAGCAACCCCCCGGTGACGGGACCGTCAACGACAGATACCGCGCTTACGAGACCGACGACGACCGCTTCGTCGTGTACGACGCCGACAACGGCGACGCGTGGATCCACTCCACGGCGTCCGTGGCAGTCGAGCGGTAGCGGTCGCGTTACAGCGATACTCCCTTCCCGCGGCTCATCCCGTCTTGTACACGCCGCGAGCGTCGGCCACGGCCGTCCCGTCGGCGGCGAACACGTCCACGTCCACGACGCCCACGTCGCTCCCGCAGCGCACCACGTCGGCCTCGGCGCGCAGGTCGCCCGTGCCGGCCTCCAGGTAGTCGATCCGCATGTCGATGGTCGGCACCGGCTGGTCGACGAGCGAGACCAAGGCGGCCCCGCCGACGGTGTCGGCGAGCGTGAACGTGACGCCGCCGTGGGCCATCAACTGGTCGGCGTTCCACGACAGCTCCTCGCGCATCTCGATGCGCCCCTCGGCGTGGCCGTCGTCGACCGCGGTCACTTCGACGCCCAGCAGGTCCGCGAAGGGCATCTCCTCGAAGAACGACTCGGTGTCCATGTCGCCGGGTACGGGAACCGCCGGATTAAACGTGTATGATCCGGGCGAGGATTCCGGCAAAGGGTTCATACCCGTCCGGAAAATACCCCTTGCTACATGCCCCGCATCGAAGTGACGCTACCGGACGACGTCGAGGTCCAGCTCGATCAGATGGTCGACCAGGGGGAGTTCGTCAACCGCGACGAGGCGATCGAGGAACTGCTGTCGCTCGGGATCAAGGAACACCAGACCGTCGCCGACACCGAGGAGCGCGGCGAGGTCGGCTTCGAGGAGGAGATGATGGCGACCGACGAGCGCTCGATCGGCGACGACGACGACGGGTACGCGTTCTAACCGACTGCCTTCTAGAGGTCGAGGAACCGTTCGGCGTTCTCCCAGAGGAGCTTCCGCTGGACCTCCTCGGGGAAGTCGAGGTCGGCGAACTGCTCAAGCCACGGCTTCGGCTCGAGCATCGGATAGTCGGTGCCGAACATCACCTTGTCCGACAGCAGCGTCTTCGCGTAGTGGAGCACCTGGTCGTCGATGTAGTTCGGCATCCAGCCCGACAGGTCCATGTACACGTTGCCCTTCTGCTGGCAGATGGCGAGCTGCTCCTTCTCCCACGGGAACGCCGGGTGGGCGATCAGGATCTGCAGGTCCGGGTGCTCGGCGGCCACGTCGTCGATCAGCATCGGGTTCCCGTACTTGATCTTGAGGCCGCGCCCGCCGGGCCCGCACGCGCCGAGCGTGGAGTTGCCCCCGTGGAACACGACGGGGACGCCCAGGTCCTCGATGGTCGCGAACAGCTCCTCGTGTTCCGGGTCGCTCGGGTCGAACCCCTGGGCGATCTGCTGGAACTTGAACCCCGAGAGGTCCAGGTCCTCGACCGCCCGGCGGGCCTCCGCGACGCAGTCGTCCTTGAGCGGGTCGACGGAGGCGAAGCCGACGAAGAAGTCGTCGTGCTCGTCGCGCACCTCGGCGACGTAGTCGTTCGGAACGGGCGGGTTGCCGGTGTTGGTCTCGGCGTCCCATCCGAGCAGGACCGCGCGGCCGACGCCGGCGTCGCGGTACTCCGCGATCATCTCGTCGTAGCCGTGGGTCTCCAGGTCCGTGCCGAAGCGGTCGGCGGCGTCCTGCATCATCTGGCCGCCGGCGTCGTGGAGGAACTCCTCGGTCGGCTGGTGGGCGTGCGTGTCGATCGCCCGCGGTTCGTCGGCGAGGAGGTCGGGAATCGCCATGCGTGGACGCTCGGCGGTGGGGACCAAAAACCCCCGCGTCAGAGCCGCGCCCGGAGCGAGGCCGCGACATCGCCGAACGCCTCGTCGGCGACGGCGGCGTCCTCCGCCAGACTCAGGACCCCGTGGGGGACCGATGGGTAGTGCAGGTGGTCCACGTCGACGCCGGCGTCGTCGAGCGCCTCCGCGTAGTCGGCCCCCTCGTCGCGGAGCGGGTCGTGGCCGCAGGTGACGACCGTCGCGGGCGGCAGGTCGCCGAAGTCGTCAGTCTCGGCGGGCACCGCGTAGGGGTTCGCCCGGTCGACGGAACTCCGGAGGTACTGGTCCCAGAACCACGCAACGTCGCGCCGGGTCAGCAGCGGGCCGTCCGCGTTCTCGGCGTAGGAGCCGCCGGAGTCGTCACCAGTCGCGTCGCCGCCGTCCACACCGCCGTCGAGCGCGGCGTCGTCGACCATCGGGTAGCAGAGCGCCTGCGCCGCGAGGTCGGGACCCCCCTCGTCCCGCGCCCGGAGCGCCGTCGCCGCGGCGAGGTTCCCGCCCGCGCTCGTCCCGGCGACGGCGAGGCGCTCGGGGTCGCCGCCGACCGCCCCGGCGTGCTCGGCGACCCAGCGCAGCGCGGCGTACGCGTCGTCGACCGCCGCCGGGAACGGGTGTTCCGGCGCGAGGCGGTAGTCGACCGAGACGACGACGGCACCGGTCCGGCGGGCGAACTGCCGGCAGATGTCGTCCGACGAGTCGAGGGTCCCGAGCGTCCAGCCCCCGCCGTGGTAGAAGACGACGACCGGCGCAGGCGTCTCGGCGTCGGGGCGGTAGACCCGCAGCGGCAGGTCGCCGCCCGGCCCGTCGACCGCCAGATCCCGGACGAGGTCGACCGGCGGCGGGTCCGCGCCGCCGAACACCTCGTCCTCGATCCGCCGCGCTGCGTCGACCGACAGCGCGTGCCACTCGGGGATCCCCTCCCGCTCGATCCGCTCGACGACCGCGGCGATCGCTCCATCGAGTTCCGTGCGCATCCTGTCGGTCCATCCCGCCGCGGGACAAAGGTACTTGCCCCGGGCGGCCCCTGTGGCGTGCATGGACGAACTGGACGCCGACCCCGCGGTCGCGGAGCGCCGCGACGAGGCGGACCCGATCGCCGGGTTCGCGGAGCGGTTCCACGTCCCCGACGAGCAGATCTACATGGACGGCAACTCGCTCGGGCCGCTCTCGGACGACGCCGAGCGGACGCTCGACCGGGTGGTCGACGAGTGGCGCGAGCGCGGGATCGAGGGGTGGACCGAGGGGGAGCAGCCCTGGTTCCACTACGGCGAGCACCTCGGGGACCGCCTCGCGCCGCTGGTCGGCGCGCGCGAGGACGAGGTGGTCGTCGCCAACTCGACGACGGTGAACGTCCACACGCTGGTCGGCACGTTCCTCGACGCCGCCGACGGCGACGCGGTGATCGTCAACGAACTCGACTTCCCAACGGACCACTACGCGATCCGCGCCCAGCTGCGCCAGTGTGACCTCGACCCCGACGAGAAGCTCGTCGTCGTCGAGAGCCGCGACGGCCGGACGATAGCCGCCGAGGACGTGGTCGCGGCGATGGACGAGCGCGACGACGCCGGCGTCGTATTCATGCCGAGCGTGCTCTACCGGAGCGGCCAGTTGCTCGACGTGGAACGGATCACCCGCGCTGCTCACGACCGCGGCCTGCTGGCCGGCTTCGATCTGGCTCACTCCGTCGGCGTCGTCCCGCACGACCTCTCGGCGGTCGGCGTCGACTTCGCGACGTGGTGTAGCTACAAGTACCTCAACGCCGGCCCCGGCGCGATCGCCGGCCTGTACGTCAACGAGCGCCACTTCGGCGAGACACCGGCGCTCGCCGGCTGGTGGGGCCACGAGAAAGAGACCCAGTTCGACCTGAACATGACCTACACGCCGGCGGACTCCGCGGGCGCATGGCAGACCGGGACGGTGCCGATGCTCTCGGCCGCGCCGCTGGAGGGGTCGCTCGACGTGATCCACGACGCCGGGATCGACGCCGTCCGCGAGAAGTCACTCGAACTCACCGACTACCTCATCGAACTGGTCGACGACGAACTCGCCGCGTACGGTTACGGCGTCGGCACCCCGCGGGAGCACGACCGCCGCGGCGGCCACGTCGCGCTCGAACACGACGACGCCGAGCGGATCAGTCTGGCCCTGCGGGACCGCGGCGTCGTCGTGGACTACCGCCCGCCGAACGTCGTCCGCGTCTGCCCGTCGCCGCTGTACACGTCGTTCCGGGACGTGTACGACGCCGCCGCGCACTGCCGGGACGTTGTCGAGACCGGTGAGTACGAGGCCTACGACGCCGGCGACGACGTGACGTAGCGCGACCGCCGCCGGCGTCAGCCCTCAGTGCTCCAGCCCCTCGACCAGCGCGACGACGTTCTCTTCCTCGTCCAGTTGCCGCGGGTAGACGGCGATCGGAACGACGTAGTCGCCGTCGTGGTCGACCTGCCCGATGTGGATGTACACGTCGACCGTGGTGCCGTCGAGGTCCGCCTGCCCCTCGAACTTCGACAGCGTCACCGTCTCGCCGAGCGTCGACACGTCCGTCGTTCCGACCTCGTCGCCGACCTCCATCCCGCCGTACTTGCCCTGCACCTGCTGGATGAGGTCGCGGTTCGACATCTCCTCGATGGGGTTGAACGTCTCTCCGAGGATCTCGACCTTCGGCGTCGAGAACGCGACGAACACCGCCGCGCGCTGCTCCACGCTGAGGACGGAGACGCTCCGGTCGTACTCGCTCATGTAGTTGACCGCGACGACCTGCCGCTCCTGATTGGCGGCCGAGAACGTCCGGTCTATCTCCATGCGTTCGCTCTCTTGCTCCCCCGCCGCCTCGTACTCCGTCTCCTCCAAGCTGGCGTCGCCCGCCGTCGCCGCCGACGCCTCGAACTCCTGGGCCTCGTTGCCGAGGATGAAGCCGAGACAGCCCGACCCGGCGACGATCGCGCCGGTTACAAGTCCCCCGAACGCTCGTCGTGAGAGTGTCATGGGGGTGGCTTCCCGTCCGGGTGATAAAAGCTTCGTGGCTCGGCCCGACCCCGTTCGGAAATCGACGAGACGGCCCCGCTACCGGCGGAACGTCGGGCCGTCGTCGGCGTCCTCGACGGTGACGCCGAGCGCCTCCAGTTCGTCGCGGAGCTCGTCGGCGCGCTCGTAGTTGCCGGCCTCGCGCTCCCGCTCGCGCAGGTCGAGGACGAGTTCGATCGCCTCGTCGGCGAGGCGGGCGTCGCCGTCGGCCGTCGCGTCGCCGAACGTCAGGCCGAGCACGTCGCCGCCGAACTCGTCGAACGCCTCGACGGCTCGCCGGAGCGCGCGGTAGTCGTACGCGTCGCGGTCGTCGAGGTGCCGGTTGACCGCACCGGCCAGGTCGGTGAGGATCGCCAGCGTCTCCCGGGTGTTGAAGTCGTCGTTCATCGCCGCCGTCGCGTCCGTGCGGGCCGAATCGACGGCCTCGCGCAGGGCCTCGTCCGTCACCTTCGTCCGCGCGTCGACGCCGTCGACCGCCTCGACGGCGCGGTCATAGGCGCGGTCAAGCCGGTCCCAGCGGTCGCGGGCCTCGTCTAAGGTGTCTGCGGAGAACGTCGCGCGGTTGTGGTACGCCGTCGACAGCAGGAACGTTCGGACGACGTTCGCGCCCTCCTCGGCGACCAGGTTCTCGACCGTGGCGAAGTTGCCCAGCGACGAGGACATCTTCTCGCCGGCCGTCTCCAGCAGGCGGACGTGCAGCCAGTAGTTGGCGAACTGCTGGCCCGTGGCGGCCTCGCTCTGTGCGATCTCGTTTTCGTTGTGCGGGAAGACGAGGTCCTGCCCGGCGACGTGGATGTCGATGGTGTCGTCGAGGTGGGTCGTCGACATCGCCGAGCACTCGATGTGCCAGCCGGGACGGCCCTCGCCCCACGGCGAGTCCCACGTCTCTGCGGTCGCGGCCGCCTCCTCGGCGGGGGCCGCTTCGTCGTGCTGGTGCTCGGCGATCTCGTCGGCGTCGACGCCGCCCGCCTTCCACAGCGCGAAGTCGGCCGGGTTGCGTTTCTCGCCGCGGTCCGCATCGGATCCCTGAGCCTCCATCTCCTCGACGTCCTGGTTCGACAGCTTTCCGTATTCGGGGTACTCGGTCACGTCGAAGTAAACGGAGCCGTTCGCCTCGTAGGCGTACCCCTTGTCGATCAGCGTCTCGACCATCTCGATTATCTCCGGGACGTGCTCGGACACCCGGGGGTACACGGTCGCGCGCTTGAGGTTGAGCGATCGCATGTCCCGGAGCGTGTCGGCGACGTAGTGCTCGGCCACGTCGGCCTCGTCGCTCCCGTCCTCGCCGACGCGGGCG
Organism: Halostella salina; assembly: GCF_003675855.1. Classification (NCBI taxonomy): domain Archaea; kingdom Methanobacteriati; phylum Methanobacteriota; class Halobacteria; order Halobacteriales; family Natronoarchaeaceae; genus Halostella; species Halostella salina. The sequence continues at coordinate 348,564 of NZ_RCIH01000003.1, forward strand.
ACGATCTTCTCGTTCACGTCGGTGAAGTTCTCGACGTGGCGGACGCCGTACCCCTCGTGGTCGAGCCAGCGGTGGATCACGTCGGTGTGCACCCACGCTCTGGCGTGGCCGAGGTGGGCGGGGTCGGAAACCGTCAGGCCACAGAGGTAGAGCAGTACGGAGTCGGGGTCCTGTGGCTCGAACGGCTCCTTCTCGCCCGTGAGCGTGTTCGTCACGCGAAGGGTCATTGCCGACCACTACCCGCCCGCACCCTTTGAAATCGTCGGAACGGCCGCCGTCGCGGTCGCGCTCCCCTCGCGGTTGGATTCGTCACTCCCCCGTCTCGCTCGCCGGCACCGCCTCCAGCGCGGCCTCGACGGTCCGGACGGCGTCCGCGCCCGCCCGCCGCGGCACCGCCACGACGAGCGCGTCGCCGGCCGTCGCCGCGGCCTCCACCGGTACGCCGGCGCTCGCAAGTCGCCGCAGGACGGCGGCCAGCGCCGTCGGGTCGACGTCCCCGGTCGCAAGCACGCCCGTGAGCGACCCGCCGCCGGGCGCGAGCGCGACGCCGCCCGCGACCAGCACCGCGTCGGCGGGGTCGTCGGTCGGCCCGAGGCCGCTTTCCATGGTCACGCGGGCGTCCCGCGACTGCGCCTCCATGGGTGGGAGGTCGTCGGCGTACCGCCGGAGCGCGGTGGCGACGGCGTCCTCGTCCCCCTCAACGTCGAGGAACCGGGCGGTGGCGGTGTAGTTGCAGACGCCGGCCCGAAGCGCGTCGACGAGGAACGGGCGCTTGTCGACCGCCCGGCGCGTTCGTTCGGCGAGTGACATGATCGGCACGGCGCGCTCCGGGGGCAAAAAACCGCCCGCCGTGGCCGCCGGGCGCTCGCGGCCGTGGCGGGCCGCCCGAGCGCCCCGGACCGCCGGGAGCGAAGTCCCTAAGTCGCCACAACCCTTCGATTTTCCCATGCAAGCGCTGGTCATCGTGGCGCACGGCTCGCACCTGAACCCGGGCTCCAGCACGCCGACGTACCGGCACGCCGACACCGTCCGCGAGACGGGCGCGTTCGACGAGGTCCGGACCGGCTTCTGGAAGGAGGAACCGCACTTCCGCGAGGTCCTGCGCACCGTCGAGAGCGACGAGGTGTACGTCGTCCCGCTGTTCATCAGCGAGGGCTACTTCACCGAGGACGTGATCCCCCGCGAACTCCGCGTCGACGACGAGGTCGGACTGGACGACCCCGACCCCGGGTGGGAGCCCCGCGTGGCGACGCCCGAGGACGTGGACAAGACGGTCCACTACTGCGGTCCCGTCGGCACCCACGACGCGATGAGCGACGTGATCGTCCAGCGCGCCGAAAGCGTCACCGGCGACCCGGACGTGGGCGAGGGCTTCGGCCTCGCCGTCGTCGGCCACGGCACCGAACGCAACGAGAACAGCGCGAAGGCGATCTACCACCACGCCGAGCGCATCGGCGAGCGCGACCGCTTCGACGAGGTGAAGGCGCTGTTCATGGACGAGGAGCCGGAGGTCGACGACGTGACCGACTACTTCGAGAGCGACGACGTGGTCGTCGTCCCGCTGTTCATCGCCGACGGCTACCACACGCAGGAGGACATCCCCGAGGATATGGGGATGACCGACGACTACCGCGAGGGGTGGGAGACGCCGACGGAGGTCGACGGCCACCGGATCTGGTACTCCGGGGCGGTCGGCACCGAGGACCTCATGGCCGACGTGGTGCTCGAACGCGCCGAGGAGGCGGGTGCCGACGTGGGCGACGCCGTCGAGGCGGTCCGCGAACTGACGGGCGGCGTCCGGTCGCCGGCGGACGACTGACGGGACCGGACGGCATAGCCCGGGCACGACGTTTTTCTCGTCCTGAATTCGCACGAGGCTTTTAAACGATCCCCGTCCGATCCGGGGGACGTGAGCGAGGACCGTGACCTGGCGGACGTACTCGACGCCCTCAGCGACGAGTACGCCCGGGCGATCCTCGCCGAAACGAGCACCGAGCCGATGTCCGCGAAAACGCTGAGCGAGCGCTGCGACGCGTCCCTCCCGACCGTGTACCGACGCATCGAACGGCTGCAGGAGCACGACCTCGTCACGGAACGGACCCGGATGAAACCTGACGGCGGGCATCACAAGGTGTACACGGCGACGCTGTCCTCGCTCACTATCGACCTCGACGACGGGGAGTACGAGGCCACCGTGGAGCGAACCGACCGTGCGGCGGATCTGGACGCGGACGACGCCGCGGACCGCCTCACCTACATGTGGGAGAACCTCTGACCATGACCATCGCAACGACACCCATCGAGTGGGCCATCCTGGCCGCGTCAGCGGCCTCGACGGCCGTCGGACTGTACGTCGCCTATCAGGCATACCGCGGCTACCGCCGCCACAGCAGCAGGCCGATGCAGTACCTCTCGCTGGGGCTGGTCATCCTGCTCGGGGTGACGTTCGCCTCCGCGTTCGTCGGCTCCCTGCTGCTCCGGGGCGGGGTCGTTCCCGGCGACTATCGGCCCGGCTTCACCCTGCTGGTCAGGCTGCTCCAGCTGCTCGGCGTGGTCTTCATCGCGTACTCCCTGTCGATCCGCTCCTGATCCCCCGACTCTCCACACTCCACCGTCGCCACCACGTCCAGGAGCGTGGACTTGCTGACGTTCTCCCCGTACACGCTGTACCGGTGGCCGCCACACTCCCAGGCGGCGAAGTTGAGCCCGCCGAGTTCGTCGTAGCTCACCGGCCGCCCGTCGGCGACGGCGCGGTTCTCCTCGGTGATCTCGACGATCCCCGTCCGGTTCGACTTCGTCACCGACACCTCCGCGGTGGCGTTGGCGTAGGCGACCTCCACGCTCCGGATCTCGCCGCTCGTCCGGCGGAACGTGTCCGGTTCGAACCCTGACGGCGGCCTCGGCTCAGGCACGGACATCTCGGCGGCCGCCGCGAGCGCCGTCCGTGATTCGTACGTCGTCGTCTCGGGCAGTGTCTGCCGTTCGACGGTGACGTTTTCCGGCGGCTCGAACTCGAACGTGGCGTCGGTCAACCCCGGATCGAACGTGACGTTGGAGTACGTCATCCGGACCCGGTACTGTTCGCCGTCGATCCAGTAGCGCTGGTCGTACTTCAGCGGGTAGTACCGCTCGGCATCGATCCAGAGCTTCTGGGTGACGTTCGTCAGCAGGCTACTGTTGCCCCCCGACAGCGTCCCGTTTAGCATGACCACATGCGTCTCCCGCCCGTCGACCGTGTCCGTCCCGAGGTAGGTCACATCGTACTCGGTGGCGTTGCGTGACGGCTCGCCGACCGGCGGCTCCGTCGTCGCCGGCCCCGACACGACCGGCAGCGGGGAGACGCCGGGGTTCGGGTCCTCGACGTCGGACACGCCGCGCTTGTCGTTTATTCGGGCGAAGATGTCCTCGACTCGCTCGCCCGTCGACGTGCCGTTTCCGAGGGTGTCGGGCAGCTCCTGCCGGGTCGCCGTCCCGGCGTCGTGGTCGTACAGCCACATCGTCGATCCGTTCGCGTAGATCGAGGTCCTGTTACCCGGTCCTTCGATGGTACGCTGGTACAGATACTGGCTGTCGGGGCGCTCTTTGACCGCCATCACGGTCCGGGACGAACTGTTCGGACCCTCGAACTCGGTCGTCACGGTTGCCGAGATGCCGTCTATCGCGGCGTACTGCTCGGAGGCGTTTTCGCCGATGGGGGCCGGCTCCGACGCGCCGGTGTCGCCGCCGAACGCCGCGAACAGCCCGGCGGCGATGATGAACACGGCGAACACGCCGACGACGGCGCGACGGAGGGGGGACTCGGTGAGCGGCATCCGTTCGATACGATCCGACAGAAGCGGCAAAAATGCTTGCATTCAGGGTCGTGACAGGGCGACTGCGTGGTGTCTGGAGGGCCGCGAACGTCAGCGGGACCGGCGGCGTGTTCGAGGCGCCGCCGGCGTCAGTGGGGATGACAGTGGCAGGTTGCTGTCGCGGTCAGTGACACGCCATCGACTCCGCTATCTCGACGAGGCCGTCCTCGTCGAACGGGCCAGTCACCGAGTACGTCCGGCCGTCGCAGGTCCAGCTGACCATCGCGGTGCTACCGAGCTCGTCGTACGCACCCTGCTGGTCGCCGACGGTGACGTTCTCGCCGTTCGTATCGTAGGTGGCGGCGATCTTCGTGACGGTGAACCGGTCGGTGCCGTTCGTGTAGGTGATCGACACCTGTTCGGTGTTCCCCGTCACGGTCATGCCGGATTCGAACTCGTAGCCCGCCGGCACGTCCGGGTCGGGCACCGAGAGGTTCGACGCCGCCGTCAGCGCCTCGCGGGAGTTGTACGTCTCGGTGTCGGGCGTCTCGTACGTCTCGAACGTCACGTCGTCGGGCAGGTCCTCGAACGTGAACGTCGAGTCCGGGAGGTCGGGGTTCAGGGTCACGTTCTCGTACTCGACGGTCGTCGAGACGTTGTATTCGCCGGTCTGTGCGGCGCTCTCGTAGCGGACGGGGAAGTACGTCTCGGCGTCGATCCAGCCGGTCACCTCCACGTCGGTCCCGACGGTGTTGGTCGGGGTGATCGAGACGCGGTAGGTCCGCTCGCCGTCGACCTGCTCTGTCGCCTCGTACTGGAGGCTAGCGTTTTCGAGGCCGCCGAAGGTGGTGCCGAGCGTGCCCTGTGAGGTGCCGCTGCGGTCGTACACCGTCACCGTCGACTCGCTCTCGTCGTAACGCTGCATCGCACTCTCGTTGATGATGGTCACGTCACCGCTGGCCGCTTCGGGCGAGAGCGTCTTGGTGCGGGACTCGCCAGTGTCGAAGCGGGCCCACGTCCGCGTCTCCGTCGTCGTCTCGTTCCCGTCGATGACGTAGGTCATCTCCTGGGTCATCGTGATGCTGTCGAGGCCCGACAGCCGTTCACGGAAGCTTTCGGTCAGCTCCTCGTCGGTCGGCGGCTCGGTCGTCTCGTCGTCGCTTTCGGCAGTCTCGGTGGCCGTCGCTGCCTGTTCGTCCGGGCGTTCCGTCGTCGGGTCGTCCGTCTCGGTCTCCGTGGCCGAGTCGCCGGGGGCGACCGCGCCCAGACAGCCGCTGAGCGCGATCATCCCCACGAGCAGCAGGGCCGGGAGGGAGGACCGAAGTGAGTTGGGGACCATTGCATCTCAACGGTGTCGCTGTACCCCCATAAACCGGACAGCGACGTTTCCCCGTCGGAAGCTCGGGGAAAAACTTAAATACCACATTTGCTGCTCCGATCCTCGCCTCGGCCACTTCCTCATGCCCCAACCGCCGAATGGCCGGGCTTATGCCGCCCCCAGCCTACGGTAAACGTATGCAACCAGAGCAGGTCGAGGCGCTCCGCGAGGCGGCCGGCGAGGGAGTCGAGTGCGACGGACTCGAAGCCGAGCGCGGCGACGACGGCTACCGCTTTGCCGTCCCCGGCGACGAGCGGACCGGCCTGAACGCCGAGGCGTTCGAGGCGGCCGCGCGGGACGCCGCGGCGTACGTCACGAACTGGCACTTCTGGACCCGCGAGGCCCCGACCCACGACGCCCGCCGGGCGTTCCTGCGCTGGCTCGAAGCGGCCGACGAGCACGCCGTGCCGGACCGCTACGAGGCGCTCGCCGACGGCACGGCACGCGGCTGGGGACAGCTTCGCATCACCGTGACGCTCGGCGACGACGGGTGCCGTCGCTACGACCTCCGCCACGAGGCCGATGCGGGGACGCCGGTCGCCGACCTCGACGCGTTCCACGACCCCCGGGACGCCCGCGAACTCGTTACGTTCGACGACCGGGAGCGCTACCGGCCGCTGAAGACCGCGCCGACGCTCCGGACGGGCTGGGCGTTCCCCGACCTCTCCGCGGCTGACCTCGTCGAAACCGTCGGGGTCGTCTACCCGGCGACGGTGGTGAACTGGCACCGCGAACGCGAGGGCGACCTCGACGTGTCCCACTGGCGCGAGACGGCCGAGCGACAGACCGGCATCTACGACATCGTCGACGAACTCGACGCCGAGGCCGTCGACCGCATCGCGGCGAGTTGCTGCGTCGACTCGCAGTGTCTCAAGCGCCGCGAGTGGGACTTCGACGCGGACCACGAACTCGACGCCGACCGGGGCGACGGCGAGTTCCCCTGCCGCGAACCCTGCTCGCTCGTGGTCGCGGCCGCGCGCAAGTGGACCAAACTGGAGGAAGAGGAGCCACACACCTACGAGTTCGAACTCACGCCCAGCGAGAAGGAACAGCTTGAGGCCATCGTCGACGCCGTCGCCGACGGTCGGGTCGACGAGATCCGCGAGGCCGACGTGTACGAGGGTGCGAACCGCTACCGGGCGCGATATCTGCGCGAGAAACTGTTCGACGACGAAGGTCGGCTCGGTGGCGTTCCGACCGAGGAGTAGCCGCCGGGGGTCCGCCGCGCCACGCTCATTCGCGAATCAGCAGGACGCCGGCGACCGCGACGCCCGCGAGCACGACGCCGACGCCCAGCGCCGCGACGACCCCGTCGACCAGCGTCGCGGTGACCGCCGCGACGAGCACGGCGACGCCGGCAAGCGCGGCGACCGGCGCGTTCTCCCGCGCCCGGAGCGCGTCCGATATCTCGGACCCGGTCGTCCCCACATCCTGGGTCTGCTCTGCCGGCTCCGACAGGGTCTCGTCGACCGCCACCGACTCGCCCTCCCCGAGTTCGGCGGTACCGGTCCGTGGCGCGGCCGGCTCGTCGACCGCCACGTCGACGTAGGCCGTCTCCGCGCCGTAGCCGGTGACGACTTTCAGTTTCCCGCTGGCCGGGAGCGCGCCGTCGACGACGCCGACGCTCACGCGTTGCACGGCGTCGGTCTCGACGAAGTGGTTCGTCGCCTCAAGGGTGACGCCGCGTTCCAGCCCCTCCATGAGGTTCAGATGCACGTGCACCGCCCGACCGTGGTTGACCAGTTCCACGTCGAACGGTCCCTCGGTCTCGAACGACGGCGGCTCCGCTCGCACGGAGTGGAGGCCGTCCTCGCTCACGTGGACCGACAGCGTCGGGGGCACGGCTCGACCCACGGAGCGCGACAGGAAAAGTGTTCAGGCCGGTGCTTCGTCGCGCATGTCCGGCGGCAGGAGGTTCGGGATGCCGTCCTCGATCGGGTACGTCTCGCCGCACTCGGTGCAGACCAGCGACCCGTCGACGATCTCGCCGTCCTCGCGTACTTCGTCCTCGAGTTCGAGGTCGTGCTTGTCCATCGGGCAACAGAGTATGTCCATGAGGGATTCCTTCACGACGAACTCACCTGATACCGAATACAACGGACCCCCCGAGGAAAAGCGTGCCGGGTCGCGGCGGGTGGGGCACCGCTTCGGGACAACTTATATTCGCCTCCGCTCGGTCGGAACCGGTATGGGAAACGACCAGACGCTGTACGACGAACTGGGCGGCGAGGCGGCGATCAGCGCCGTCGTCGACGAGTTCTACGACCGCGTTCTCGACGACGACCAGCTCGTCGGCTACTTCGAGGACACCGACATGGACGAGCTTCGGGGCCACCAGACGAAGTTCCTCTCGGCCGTCACGGGCGGCCCGGTCGACTACACCGGCGCGGACATGCGTGCGGCTCACGCCCATCTGGACCTGACCGAGGACGATTTCGTTCGCGTCGCCCAGCATCTGGAGGCGAGCCTGGCCGAGTTCGACGTGCCGGAGGAACACATCGAGACGATCCTCGGCGAAGTGAGCGACCTGAAGGGCGCTATTCTGGCGGACTGACGGTCAGAACGGGCGCTCGACGACGACCGTGTCGTCGCGCCCCGGGCCGACCCCGACGGCGTAGACCGGCGTGTCGAGTTCGTCGCTGACGTACTCCAGATACGCCCGTGCGTTCTCGGGGATCGCCCCGTACCCCTCGGCGGCGACTGCGCTCCAGTCGACCTCCGGCCACCCGTCGAACGTCCGGTAGTTCGGCTCGCACCGGCCCCAGCGTTCGGTCGTGGCGGGAACGCTGTCTCTCTCCTCGCCGTCGAGGTCGTACGTGTGGCCGACCTTCACCTCGTCCAGGCCGGCGAGCACGTCGATGTGATTGACCGCGAGGCCGGTAAACCCGCTCACGCGGGCTGCGTGGCGGAGCATCGGCATGTCGAGCCACCCGACGCGTCGCGGGCGGCCGGTGACGGTGCCGTACTCACCGCCCTCGTCCCGGATGTAGGTGGCGAGTTCCTCCGCCTCGGCGTCGCTGTCGCCGGAGTAGCCCGGCGTCTGCCCCTCGACGCCGGCGAGTTCCGTAGGCAGGGGGCCGGTGCCGACCCGGGAGAGATACGCCTTGACGATGCCGATGACCTCGCCCTGGCCGACGGTGGTGGGTGCGAGGCCCGTCCCGACGCAGGCACCGCCGGCAGTGGGGTTCGAGGAAGTGACGTAAGGGTAGATGCCGTGGTCGATGTCGATGAGGGTCCCCTGTGCGCCCTCCATCATCACGTTCTCGCCGTCCGCGATGCGGTCGGCGAGGAACTCGCCGGCGTTCACGGTCATTCCCTCCTCGGCGAGGCGTTCGCCGTACTCCCGGTAGCTGTCGTAGAGGTGGTCGACGTCGAACGCTTCGCCGGTCTCGATGCCGTACACGTCCTCGGCGAGCGCACGCTTCTGGGGGACGACGTACTCCAGCCGGTCACGGAGCGTGTCGGGGTCGAGCAGGTCGCCGACGCGGACGCCGCGGCGACCCATCTTGTCCTCGTAGGTGGGGCCAATGCCGCGTCCGGTGGTCCCCGCCGCGAGGTCGTCGTCGCTTTTCACGTCCTCCTCGATGCCGTCGAGCACTCGGTGGTACGGGAGGATGACGTGTGCCCGGCGGGCAATGCGGACGTCCGGATCGAGCCCCTTCTCGCGGAGCGTGTCGATCTCCTCGAACAGCGTCGCCGGGTTGACGACACAGCCGTTGCCGAGAACCCCGACCTTCCCGCGGACGGCACCGCTCGGAACGAGCGATAGCTTGTACGTCTCGCCACCGTGAACGACGGTGTGGCCCGCGTTGTCGCCGCCCTGATACCGCGCGACGACGTCGGCCGCGTCGCCGTAGAGGTCGACGACGCCGCCCTTGCCCTCGTCGCCCAGCTGGGCACCGACGATGGTAACGGTCATAACACGGGTCGATTCACCCTTCGCCGATAAACAGATTACGATACCGACCCCTCTTCGCGGCATTAGAATCCACGTTCGTGATCGCTTCGGACATCTGAACGGCGTGATGACGGCATCACCGTGCCCAATAGCGGGACAGCCCACGCCGCGACGCCGGCGACTGAATCAGCTTCTCTGCACCCAGCTGACTACCGGGTCGGTGTCAGTACCGACGGCGTCGACGCAACCAGAGCCAGCCAAGAACGCCCCCGATCCCCGCAGTCATCGTGAATCCGGGCGTCCCCTGACTCGACCGGCTTCCAGTCGATGTTTCATTCGTGTTCGGCTCCGCCGTCGGTGACGGCGTTCTTCGCTCCTTCGTCGTCACCGTCCTCTCCGCTGTCGTTCCGTCGACGACGGCAACCCACCCGTCGGATTCGACGTCGCCCCGGTCCAGCACTCCTCCGACGACGGCCCTACCGTCGCGTATCGGCTGGACGGTGGTGAGAGCCAGGTCCCGCTTCTCGTCAGCGAGGGTCAGTTGCCATTTTCGTTCTCCGTCCGCCGCGAGGTAGAACAGAAGTCCCTGGGTCCGTTCCGATTCCGGGTCCGCGGCATTCCCGGCGACGAAGAACCCATCATCTGTCGTCCGTTCGACTGCGACGGGACTGTACGAACCGGTTTGCATGTCGTACCGTTTCGACCACTCGATCCGTGCGTCGAACCCGGTCCGAACCAGCTTGAGGCCGCCCTCCGCGCGCCGTGCTGAGAGGAATCCGTCCCCGTCTGCGACGGTATTACCGGGATAGACGTCGGCCGATCCGACGATCTCAGGATCCGTCTCGCCATTCACTCGAACGATACTGAGCTGGTCGACCCCAGCTTGCCGCCTCAGGAAGACGAGCTCGCCGTCGTCGGTCGCTACCGGTCCGAACGCGCGTCGCAGTTCACGGGTCCACCTCTTCTCGCCCGTTTCCGTCAGCGCGGTCAGGGAGACGGTGGATCCGCTCGGACGGGGAGACTCCTGAGCGAGGACGACTCCGTCGTCGAGGTCGAACACGTCGACGGGGGAGCCGATGCCGATGTCCGTCATCTCCCACATCGCTTCGAACTCGTCGTCGACCTTTCCGATGGCGTTCCCGGAGGCGACCAGTATCTCGCCGTCGTCCGTCGCCGTGACCACCGTACCGCCGCCGAAATCGTCATCGAACGGGAATCCCCGGCGAACGCCGCTCCCGTCACCGTACGAAAGCAGGAACGGTTGCGTCTCCAACGCCCCAGCGTAGTCACTCAGCTGTGTTCCGCCGCAGAAGACGGGTCCATCGCCCGTGCTCGCGCTCCCCGAAACCACTTCCATTCCCCCGTAATCGATCCGGGATTCCCGGACGACCGACGGGGATGATTGTCCCACTCCCGCAGATCGGCCGCCTTGGACAGCCACACCGAGTGCGCTGCCTGCAGTCGACAGAAACGCCCGCCGATGGAGGACCATACTGGTCGTTCAGACGGGATCTCCAAACGCTTTCTGCCTCCGCGCTGCGACCTCACCACCGATGGTGGACGTGCTCTTTCACGTACTCCTCGTACACCTCGTCGACCGCCTCGCGCTGGGCCGCGGAGAGCGGCGGCAGGTCCGCGGCGGCGACGTTGTCGCGGATGTGCTCCGGCGTCGTGGAGCCGGGGATCACCGTCGAGACGGCGTCGTGGTCGAGGATCCAGCGGAGCGCGGTCTGTGCCATCGTCGCGTCGTCCGGCACCGCCGGCCGGAGTTCCTCGACGGCGTCCAGCCCGGTCTCGAACGGCACGCCCGCGAACGTCTCGCCCACGTCGAACGCCTCGCCGTCGCGGTTGTAGTTGCGGTGGTCGTTCTCGGGGAACTCCGCGTCGCGCGAGAGCTTCCCGGTCAGCAGGCCCGAGGCCAGCGGGACACGGACGATGACGCCGACGTCGCGTTCCGCCGCGCGGTCGAGAAACAGGTCGGCCGGGCGCTGTCGGAACGGGTTGAAGATGATCTGAACGGTCTCGACGCCCGGGTACTCGATGGCTTTCAGCCCTTCCTCGACGCGCTCGACGGAGACGCCGTAGTGGTCGATCCGGCCCTCGTCGGACAGCGTCGCCAGCGCGTCGAACGTCTCGGGCTGGTAGTAGGCGTCGGTCGGCGGGCAGTGCAGCTGCACGAGGTCGAGCGAGTCGACGCCGAGGTTGTCGCGGCTCCGGTTCACGAACCGCCGGAGGTTCCCCTCGTCGTACCGTTCGGCGTCGTGCGGGTCGAGCCGCCGCCCGGCCTTCGTCGCCACGTACACGCGCTCGTCCGGGTCGTACTCGTCCAGCACCTCGCGGATGATGCGCTCGCTCCGGCCGTCGCCGTACACGTCCGCGGTGTCGAGGAAGTTGATACCGGCGTCCAGCGCCGTCCGGACCGCCTTGCGGCCCTCGGCCTCGGACACGTCGCCCCAGTCGCTGCCGACCTCCCACGTTCCGAGGCCGACCTTCGTCACGTCCCATCCAGTCGATCCGAGTCTGCGTCGGTCCATGCGTACTGACAGCCGACCGACGCCCGTAAGGGTACGCTCCGGGGCAATCCGCGTCGCTCGACCCAAAGTGTTAACCCGTCTCACGAAGAAGGGTTCAACCTCACGCACCGAGCCGCCGTAACAACTTTTAAAAACCCCCAAAGACAAGTTAACAAGTGCCATGATAGACCGACTTGAGAAAGAGGTCGATATGCTCGAACGACACCTGCAGGTTCTGAAGATGGTCATCGAGAACGAGCCCATCGGCATCGTCAAGATGTCGAACGAGACGGGCTACCCGCACCACAAGGTCCGCTACTCCCTCCGCGTTCTCGAAGAGGAGAACCTCATCGAGCCCTCCAGTCAGGGTGCGATCAAGACCGAGCGCACCGACGAGTTCGTCGAGGACCTGGACGAGAAACTCGACGACATCGTCGGCAAGCTTGACGAGATGAAGATCGAGGAGAGCGCCGAGATCGAGAGCTAGAGTTCCGGGACGTTGATGTGGAAGTCCGTGCCGCGGGCCTCCACGAGACACAGATGATACCCGTCCTTCCTGGATAGCTTCACGAAGCTCTTCTTCGAGTCCCGACTCAGGAAGCTCCCGCTGGTCGCCTCCGCGGCCGTCTCCAGCGCGCCCGGCTCGAAGAACGAGGAGGTGACGACGAAGGCGGCGCTCAGACGGTCGTTCGTCTCCTTGACGCGGGACGCGCTGCTCTCCAGCGTCGCCATCCCGCTCTCGGTGACCGGCTGGCGCGAGTCGTTCAGGTCCGCGACGATCAGGGGGTTGCCCATCCGGTCGCGCAGCACCACGTCGAACTGCTTCTGTTCGCGCACCTCGTCGCCGTTCTCCTGGTACACGAGGCTGACGCTCCCCTTCAGCTCCGCGCGGTCGATCTCCGGGATGGCGTCGTACAGTCGCTCCAGCGAGCCGGCGTGGCCCGTGTCCCGGATCTCGTACAGCAGGCCGCCGACGATCCAGTCGACGAAGTTGAACTCCAGCGTGCCGGTGAGGAACTCGTCGAACGCTTTCCCCTCGACGGCGACGTTGCCGCTCTCGAACTGCGTGTGGTGTTCCAGCCGGAGGTTGGCGTTGACATCGTCGGCGTCGGCGTCCCCGGCGTGGGCGTCCTCGAGCGTCGCGTCGCCTTTCGACGCGTAGCGAACGAACAGGTTCGTCCCCTGCAGGGCCTCGGCCTCGCCGATCCGCCGGTCCGCGTTCGGCGCGCCGCCGGCGGCCCGCTGTGCCTCCGTCAGTTCGGTCTCCAGCCGCTCGACTTCGCCTTCGAGGCGCTGTATCTCGGCCTCCAGTTCGGTCACGCGCTCCGAGAGCGACTCGTTCTCGCTCCGTAGCTCGTCGCGCTCCTCACGCAGTTCGTCTCGCTCGGTTTTCAGGTCGGTGACGTGCTGTTGGAGCTGGTCGATCTTGTCCTCGCGTTCGAGGACCTCCTGTTCGAGCGCCTCGTCCTGGCGGGTGCGCTGCCCTGCGCTCGCGGCCCCGGCCTCGGTCTCGGATGCGCGCCGAGTACGGTCTTCGGTTGCGGCGGCGGACTGTCGGTCCGTACTCCCGGCGTCGCTGTTTCGTGTCGCGCTGTTTCGCGCCGCCGACTCCGTTCGCGACCGGTCGTTCGACCCGTCGTCGCCGGTACTCGTCCGATCAGGGTCCAGCGCGGGGATCGTGCGAGCCTCCTGCCACTCCCGTTCCTCGGTGACGGTCGGTTCCGGGTCCGAGTCGTCCGGCTCCGGCGACGACCCTGCGGACCCGAGGTCCGCGTCCCAGCTCTCGCGTCCCTCGTCCCCGCTTTCAGTCGCCGACTCCGCCGTCACGTCGGCGTCGCGGGCAGGTGTACTGTCAGGCTCCGGGTCGACGGCGGTCGCCTCGCCCTGTTCGGCCCGGTCTACGTTCGGCGTCGTCCCGGTGCCCGAGGACGTAGCCGCCTCGGAAGACTGGTCGGTGTCGGTATCCGGGTCGACCGCACTGCCGGGGTCGGTCGGCTGCGACGGGTCGATGCTCTCGGCTGTCCGTTCCGTCCCGGCGGCCGTCTCCGAGGGGCCGGAGCCACGGTCCGGGCGTTCCGCCCGGTCGATCGACGGCGAAGCGTCGCGGGTTCCCTCCACCCGTCCGTCGGTGGGCGTCGGGGCGGTGTCAGCCTGTGTCCCCCGCCCCTCTGCGGCCGTCGGATCCTCGGTCGACGTCGTCTCAGTCGCCTCCCCGTTCCGTCCGCGATCGCGGCGGTCGCGGTCCGGGTCGCTCGCCCGCTCCGGCTCGTCCGGGTCGGTCCCCTCCGTGGCCCGTCCGCCGTCCCGGTCGGGCGACTGCCCGGCCGTGGGGTCTACGTCCGGGGTCGTCGAACGCTGTCCGGACGTGGCGTCCGCAGACGCCGTGTCGGCTGCCTCCGCCTCAGTCTGCTGTGTCTCGGACGGGTCCGCCGCGTCGGGGGCGTGGTCCGCGGGATCCGGTGTCTGCTCCGTGCCGGAATCGGTCGCGTCCACGCCGGCGGCCGGGCGCTGGTTCCCGGCGGTCGCCGTCGGGTCGATCCCGTCTGCCGACCCCGCATCCGTCTCGGTGCCGCCGTTTGCCAGCCCCGCTCCGGCCGCGGCTCCAGCGCCGTCGTCGGACTCGTCCGCCGCCGGTTCGGGGACGTCGGTGACCTCGATGTCCACGTCGCGGACCTCGTAGATGCCGACCTCGTCGCTGGCGCGCTCGAACGCCTCGTCGCCGGTGATCAGTTCCTCGCGGTTGCCGACGAACGCACAGCTCATCGACTTGCCGCCGTAGTAGGCGACGTAGTAGTCGCCGCTGAGAACGTTCTCGCTCAGTTCGATGTAGCCGGTGAAAGAGCCGGACGAGAGCGTTCCGTCGGCCTCGTCGACCGGCGTGTCCTCGGTGTAGTACTTCGCTCGCTGGTCACCGCCCTTCTCCAGCATCGTAAAGAGGAGCGGGAGCGACGGGTCCGGGGCGACGTGTGCGGTCGCGTCGGCTGTCTCGAAGTCCTCGATGGACCCCTCGAACACCCCCACGATCCGCCCGTTCAGCATGAACAGCGTCGCGCCCCGCGCCCGGACCGCACCGGAAAACCCCTCGTCCGCGAGGTCGCGCAACCCGTCGTACCCGTCCGCGACCGACCGGGTACGCCAGTCGCCGACCCGTTCCTCCGTGCGCGTATTCATACGTACGCAAAGCCACAAGCGCCCCAAATACTTTCCGCCCCCGGCGTGCCCGTACGTTGACGTGTTCCGGAGCCTGACCCGCGCTCAGATGCGCTGCTCGGCGTCGTCGGCCAGCTCCTCCATCCGCTTGCCGATCCGGCCGGCGCTGGAGAACTCGTCCTCGCTCATCGCCGTGGCGAGCGCGTTACCGAGCACGAAGACGGCGTGTTTGTGCTCGCTCTTCGACTTGTGGACGTGCGAGGGGTCGACGTCGAGCTGGTAGTAGGGGTCGAACAGCTCCGGGTCGACCTCCTCGCGCTCGGCGACGTTCTCCATGATCGTCACCATCTGTTCGTGCAGTTCGAGCAGCTCGTCTTTGTGCATGCCCGGCCATAGGGAGGGTCCGAATTTCAACCTTTTGACCGCCTGCACCCCGCGGTGCAGGGTGAGTTCGGGACGAGACGGACGGGAACCCGCCGACGGAACGCTTTTGTGTCAGTCATCGCAACCCGATTGCGAATGAGCAAGTGGCGCCGGCGGACCGGACTGTATCTCGTCTCGCTGGCCACCGTCATCGTCGTCTACGCGCTGGCGTACCACGCCGGGATGGCACTTCTGGAGAACCGGCCGCAGCCGTTCCTCCACTCGCTGCAGGTCGTAGTTGAGACGTTCACGACGACCGGCTACGGCTCCGACGCCCCGTGGTCGTCGCCCGCGATGAACGTCTTCGTCATCCTGATGGACCTGACCGGCGTCCTCCTCATCTTCATGGCCCTGCCCGTGTTCGTGTTCCCGCTGTTCGAGGAGGCCCTGCAGACGCGCGCGCCGCGCTCGGTCGACGGGCTGTCGGACCACGTCGTCGTCTGTGAGTACACCGCCCACGGCGAGGCGCTCGTCGACGAACTGGAGACCCGGGACGAGGAGTACGTCGTCGTCGAATCGGACCCGTCGACGGCCGCCGACCTCCACGAGAACGGGCTGTCGGTGATCGCCGGCGAGCCCGAGTCGACGGCGACGCTGGAGCGGGCGGCCGTCGACGAGGCGACCGCCGTCGTCGCGGACGCCGGCGACGAGCGCAACGCGAGCATCGTCCTCTCGGCCCGGGAGGTCGACCCGGACGTGCAGGTCGTCAGCCTCGTGGAGGACAGCGACAACGCCGACTACCACCGCTACGCGGGCGCGGACGACGTTCTCTCCCCGGAGCGGATCCTCGGCGAGAGCCTCGCGGACAAGATCACTGCGGCGGTCGACTCGCCGGTCGGTGAGGCGGTGGCGGAGGACTTCGAAATCGCCGAACTCACCGTGCGCGACGACTGCGAACTCGCCGGGACACGCCTCGTCGACAGCGGGATCCGCGAGCGAACGGGCGCGAACGTCGTCGGCGTCTGGGACGGCGGCGAGTTCCGAAGCCCGCCGCCGCCGACGTTTCGGCTGACCGCGGGTACTGTCCTCGTTGCCGCGGGGCGGGACTCGGACCTGCAGTCGCTCCGCGGCCTCACGCTGTCGACGAAGCGCCGGCCCTCGCGGGCCGACGTCGTCGTCCTCGGCGCGGGCGAGGTCGGGTCGCAGGTGGTCGACGCGCTGGCGGCCGCCGACGTGGGGGCGACGGTCGTCGACCGGAAGGCGGGACCGACCGTCGACGTGGTCGGCGACGCGACGGAGGAGCGGACGCTCCGGGAGGCCGGGGTCACCGACGCGACCACCGTGGTCCTGACGCTCGGAACGGACACGGCGACGACGTTTGCCACGCTCGTCGTCTCGGAACTGGCCCCGGACGTGGAGGTCGTCTGTCGCGCCGACGACGCCGAGAGCGTGCCGAAACTCCGCCGCGCGGGGGCCGACTACGTGCTTGCACTGACCACGGTGAGCGGCCGGATGCTCGCCTCGACGGTGCTCGACGAGGACGTGCTCTCCCTCGACACCCAGATCGAAGTGGTCCGGACGCCGGTGCCCGCGCTCGCCGGGCAGTCGCTCGGCGGCGCGAACGTCCGGAAGCGGACCGGCTGTACCGTCGTCGCCGTCGAACGCGACGGCGAGGTGACGACCGACCTCGACCCGTCGTACCGCTTCCGGGCCGACGACGAGGTGGTCGTCACGGGCACCGACACGGACGTGAACCGCTTTACCGCGCTGGCGACACGGAACGACTGAGACTGCCCGACAGCAGGCGCGCAGTCCCGAGGAGCCAGCCGGCGAACATCGCCGCCCCTGCGGCCTCCGCGGCGGCGAAGTAGGCCGGCGCGAGCGTCAGCCCCCAGCCGACCCACATCGCGACGTGCCCGACGCCGAGTCCGACCGTGGCGAGTCCTCGCCGTCGCTCCCCGGCACGGAGGTCGCCGGCACCCCACACCAGCATCGTCACCGTCGCGAACAGGTAGTGGCCGATCGCCACTGCGCCGTGTCCGGCCCGCGGGAGATGGAGGACGCCCACCAGCCCCATACAGACGACCGCGACGACGAAGGCGGCGACGCCCGCGCGGTGGACCGCGTTCCGGGCCGCGCCGGCGAGCGCGTAGGCGAACGGGACGCCGACGACGCCGGCGACGACCAGTCCGCCGTTGAACAGCCAGTACGTCGGTTCGCCGGGCCGGCCCATGTCCGAGAGTGCGGCCCCGGCCCAGGTGAACGACGGCGAGACCAGCGTCGCAAGCATGAACGACCCGACCGCGACTATCGGCGCGACGAGACCGGTCGCGGCCGCGACCCGTCGGAGATCCGTCATACGATCGCCAACCGGGGCGGGGACCAAAGCCGTTGTCCCGGGCAAGCGTTTTGTGCCGGCCGGGCGACGTTCGCTTCATGGCCGGTATCGTCTTCTTCGGCACCGAGCGGCTCGACCGCGTCGTCCAGTTCTACCTCGACGAGGTGGACGCGAGCGTCTGGATCGAGCAGGACGGCTGTACGATCCTCCGACACGGCGACTTTCGCTTCGGCTTCTGCGAGCGCGAGTCCGCCGACACCTGCGGGACGGTCACGTTCTACTACGACGACCGCGACGCCGTCGACGCGATGTACGACCGCCTCGCCCACCTGGCGCGCGACCCGCCCCGCGAGAACGAACAGTACGACATCTATCAGTTCTTCGCGGACGACCCCGAGGGGCGGACCGTCGAGTTCCAGACGTTCCTCCATCCCGTGTCTGACTGACGGTGACCTGTGTCACGCACCTTCCCCCACGGGATCCCCCGTTGGTCACTCCTCTGGGAGGTCGTCGATGAGCACGACCGCTTCGCCCTCGACGGCGGCCCGGTCGGCGTCCTCGTCGGTCACCGTGGTCGACAGGCGATACTGGTTCTCGCCCAGGTCCTCGATGACCTCCACCGTCGCGGTGACGCGGTCGCCGATGGACACCGGTGCTGTGAACTCCAGGTCCTGCGAGAGGTAGATCGTCAGCCCCGGCAGGCGCGCGAGCGCCGCGCTGATCAGCCCCGAGACGAGCGTCCCGTGGGCGATCCGACCGCCGAACCGCGTCGTCTCGGCGAACTCGTCGTCCAGATGGAGCCGGTTCGTGTCGCCGCTCGCGCGGGCGAAATCGTGGACGTCCTCGTCGTCCAGGTCCTTGGAGAAGCGTACCGTATCGCCGACCGTGATCGCCTCGGAGTGCTCGACGGTGCGCTCGAACGTCCAGTCGGCCTCCTCGTAGTCCAGCGAGGGGATCGACGGCTCCCCTCGGTCCTGTTCGTCGGTGTCTCCCGTCTCCTCGCCGTCGAACGCCGAGATGGCCGCCGTGTTGGCGGCGGCCGCGCTCTTGATGAACGACCCGGTCATCCGCGCCCACGCGCTCGTCATCGCCGACATCGGCGTCGCCGCCTCCTGGGAGTGCTTGCTCATGAACAGTCGGGCTTGGCGGTAGACTGTTAAGACTTCTTTGGCTGTTCGCGGCCGTAACGGAACCCTGACCGCACGGAGTCGCCAGAAGGTGTTGCTTTCTAGATGTTCCATCGTCGCCACAGCAGCTACGCGCCCGACCCAACCTCTGACATTGAATGGTATGAGATGGTATTCAGCGGAAGCTTTATCCGTTTCGGGGTGGTATGAACTGGTGATGACGGAGGACGACGACCGCGGCGGGATGCCGTGGACGCCAGCCGATTTCGCACGCCAGGTTCAGCAGGCCAGCGAGGACGCCGTCGAGTCCCAGCAGGAACTGTTCGAGCAGTTCCTCTCGGCCAACGCCGGCGGGATGGACGGGATGTCCAGCCTCGGCCCGATGAGCATGGGTACCGCGACGTTCAAGACCCGCGTGCAGAGCGGCGGCCGGATCAGCATCCCCGACGCGGAGCGCGAGGCCCTCGACATCCAGGAGGGCGACATCGTGCAGACCGTCGTCGTCCCCGTGAAACGCAACAGAAGTGATTCCGATGACTGACACTACCAACCCCATGACGACCGTCTTCGAGTTCCAGCGCACCGCCGTCGAACAGACCCAGCAGGCGACCCACGACGCCCTCGAGGCCCAGAAGGCCGCCGTCGACACGCTCGCCGAGAGCGTCGAGGCGATGCAGTCCCTGCAGGAGCAGTCCACCGAGATGACCCAGGAGGCCGCCCACGCCTACCTCGACGCCGTCGAGAGCGCCCTCCCCGAGGACGCCGCCGACTTCGACGAGCTCCGCGCGGCCGTCGACGACGGCTTCGACAACGTCGACGAGCTGCAGGCCGACACCTGGGCCGCCCTCGACGAGGCCGTCGACGAGAACGTCGCCGCCTTCGACGAGTACGCCGACAACTACGCCGACGCCGTCGACAGTTCGTTCGACACCTTCCTCGACGCCCACGAGCAGGTCGCCGAGAGCGTCGAGGGTGCGGCCGACGAGTTCGACGTCGCCGCGAACTGAAGCCACCTTTTTCAGGTCCCGTCTCCATTCTTTCCACAATGACAGACTCATACACACCCAACGCGACCGCAGAGGGCTGGAACCAGTTCGTCGACCAGATGAACCAGCAGTTCATGGACGCCTTCGAGCAGAACGTCGAGGCCCAGGCCGAGTTCGTCGAATCCTGGACCGAGACGTTCGAATCGAGCGTCGACGACGACGAGATGACCGAGGGCGTGAAAGGCTACGCCCGCGCCTACGAGGCGTGGATGGACGCGGCCCAGCGGATGGTCGACCGCGCCAACGACGCCGCCCAGGGCGAGGACGTGGAGGTCGAGGAGTTCCGCGATATCTGGCTCAACACCGCCAACGAGGCGTTCAAGGAGGCGATGAGCACGACTGCCTTCGCCGCCGCCACCGGCGAGTCCGTGGGCGAGGCGCTCGACCTCCGCCAGCAGGCCGACGAGGCCGCCGAGTCGACGCTCCACGACCTGGGCTTTGCCACCGAGGGTGACGTCGTCGAGATCGGCGAGCGACTGGTCGAGCTCGAACGGCGACAGCACGCCGTCGAGGAGAAGCTCGACCGGATCTTAGAGGAACTC
This sequence comes from Halostella salina, assembly GCF_003675855.1. Taxonomy (NCBI): domain Archaea; kingdom Methanobacteriati; phylum Methanobacteriota; class Halobacteria; order Halobacteriales; family Natronoarchaeaceae; genus Halostella; species Halostella salina. Next base: position 368,710 of record NZ_RCIH01000003.1, read on the forward strand.
GACGAATGAGCATGAACCCGTTCGCCGACGCCATCGACCTCCAGCGCCGCACCTGGGAGAACGCCGCCGAGGTCGTCGAGAAGACCGGCGCAGCGCCCGACGCCGGCGAAACCATCGCGGACGTCGACGTCGGTCAGACGCCCAAGGAGGTCGTCTACGAGGAGAACAAGCTCCAGCTCTACCACTACGAGTCACGGACCGAGGAGCAACACGACGTGCCGATCCTCATCGTGTACGCGCTGATCAACCGGCCGTACATCCTCGACCTCCAGCCCGACCGCTCGGTCGTCCAGACGCTGCTGGACAACGGGTTCGACGTGTACCTCATCGACTGGGGCGAGCCCTCGAAGCTGGACGCGTCGCTCACGCTCGACGACTACGTCAGCCGCTACATCGACAACTGCGTCGACGTGGTGCGCGAGCGCTCCGGGCAGGACAGCATCAACGTGCTCGGCTACTGCATGGGCGGGACGATGAGCGTGATGTACTCCGCGCTCCACCCCGAGAAGGTCCGGAACCTCGGCCTGATGGCCGCCGGGCTCTGCTTCGCGGGCGACGGCGGCGTCCTCGAACTGTGGGGCGGCGAGGAGTACTACGACCCCGAGAAGGTCACCGAGACGTTCGACAACGTCCCGGCGGAGTTCCTGGACGTCGGCTTCGCGCTGATGGACCCCGTCGCCAACGGCGTCACGAAGTACGTCCGCCTCTACGAGAACATCGAGGACGAGGACTTCGTCGAGAACTTCGCCCGCATGGAGGAGTGGCTCGGCGACGGCATCGACGTGGCCGGCGACACGTACGTCCAGTTCCTCCGGGATATCTACCAGGGGAACAAGCTGTACAACAACGAACTCGAACTCGACGGGAAACCGATCGACCTTGACGAACTGGAGATGCCGATCCTCCAGATCGTCGCGGAGTACGACCACCTCATCCCGCCGGAGGCCTCCAAGCCGTTCAACGACGTGGTGCCGAGCGACGACGTGACCACGATGGAGTTCCCGACCGGTCACATCGGGATGTCCGTCTCCTCCAGCTCCCACGCGGAGCTGTGGCCGGACGTCTGCGAGTGGTTCGAGGACCGATCCGACGTCGACGACGCGACGGGCGAAAGCGCCACCGACCCCGAATCGCCTGATTCCGCACTGGCGGAGGACGCGGACCCCGACGAAACGGACGCTCCGGCCGCCGCCGAGGACGGTCCCGACACGACCGTCGAGCGCGACCTGGAGGACATCGACGGGATCGGTCCCTCGTACGCCGACCGACTCCGTGACGCCGGCGTTGAGAATGTCGCCGACCTGGCCGACGCGTCCGCCGCGGACCTCGCGGACGACGCCGACGTGCCGGTGAGCCGGCTCGAAAGCTGGATCGAGCAGGCGCAGTCGAGCAACTGACGCGGCGTCTCGCCTTTTTCCGTCCAGCCTTTCGCCCGAAGCCGGGGGAATCCTTATGCCGCGACTGGTAGAAGGGCCAACTAGATTCGAGAACGGCCAGCGGGCGGACCGGCCCCGTCGGCCGTTCCGGGACCCACCATGAACATGGACGACCGCACCTGTCTGATCACGGGATCGGGGCGAGGAATCGGCCGCGGCATCGCGGAACACCTGGGCAGCGAGGGTGCAAACGTCGTCGTCAACTACCGCAGTTCGGAGGCGTCGGCCCACGAGGCCGTCGAGGCGATCGAGGATGCCGGCGGGAATGCGATCGCCGCGCAGGCGGACGTGACCGACCGCGATGAGGTCGACGCGATGCGCGACCAGGTGCACGACGCGTTCGGTCCCATCGACGTCCTCGTCAACAACGCCGGGATCACGAAGGACACCCGGTTCACGAAGATGAGCCGCGAGGAGTGGGACCAGGTGATGAACGTCAACCTCGGCGGGACGTTCAACTGCACGCAGGCCTTTTACGACGACATCTGGAACGCCGACGAGGGCCGGCTGATCAACATCTCCAGCATCGTCGGCAAGCAGGGCAACTTCGGGCAGGCCAACTACGCCACCGCCAAGTCCGGCCTGTTCGGCTTCACCCGCACGATGGCGCTGGAACTGGCAAGCGGCGGCTCCACGGCGAACTGCGTCGCGCCGGGCTTTACCCGAACCGACATGCTCGAAACCGTCCCCGACGACGTGCAGGAGAAGATCCTCGCGGAGATCCCGCTGGGCCGCTTCGCCGAGATCGAGGACATCGCCTGTACCGTCCGGTTCCTCGCCAGCGAGCACTCCTCGTACATCACCGGCGAGGTGCTGGACATCAACGGCGGGATGGATCTGTAACCGCGACCTTTTGCGCTGCGGTCGCGCGCCGTCGGCGCGCTCCCTCGGCAAAAGCTCGGCCAAAATCACTCCTCCTTCACTTCGCTTCGCTCCGTTCAGTCGTCGGACCGCTCGCTCGTTCACGCCGCTCACTCGCTCGCGGGTGCTATCGTGGCGGCGGCCTGCCCTTCCCCGGGTCGCGCGGGTGCTTCCGCACCACGCGCTCCCGGCCGACCATTCGTGGTTGTTTTCCCCGCCGCCAACGCTCGCCCTAGCACCAGCCTATAAACCGGTCCGCCCTGTCAGGCCGTGTATGGAACGCGTAGCGATCATCGGCGCGTCGATGACCCAGTTCGGGGAGCGGGAGGGCTGGGTCAACGAACTGCTCGCGGAGGCGGGCAAGGCGTGCCTCGACGACGCGGGGGTTTCGGGCGACGACCTGGACCACCTGTACGTGTCGAACATGGCGAGCGGCGAGTTCGAGGGGCAGACCGGCGTCCCGAACGCGCTCGCCCACGACCTCGGGGCGATGCCGGCCTACACCCAGCGGGTCGACCAGACGAGTTCGAGCGGCGGCGCGGGGACCTTCGCCGCGTGGCAGTCCGTCGCGAGCGGGGCCAGCGACCTCACGATGCTCGTCGGCGGCGAGAAGATGACCCACCGCACGACGGCGGAGGCGACCGACGTGATCGCGTCGCTGACCCACCCCGTCGAGTACAAGCACGGCGTCACGCTCCCGAGCTTCGCAGGGCTGACCGCGCGGCACTACCTGGAGAAGTACGACGCGCCCCGCGAGAGCCTCGGCAAGGTCGCGGTCAAGAACCACAGGAACGGCCTCGACAATCCGCACGCGCAGTTCCGGAAGGAGGTCGACCTCGACACCGTCCTCGACTCGCCCATCGTCGCGGACCCGCTTCGGCTGTACGACTTCTGTCCCATCACGGACGGGAGCGCGGCGCTCCTGCTCTGCCCCGAGTCCGAGGCCGAGCAGTACACGGACGACTACTCGATCATCACCGGCGTCGCGGGCGCGACGGACACCCACGTCGTCCACGAGCGCGACGACCCGACCACGATGGGCGGCGTCGTCGAGAGCGGCGAGCAGGCCTACGAGATGGCCGGGATCGGTCCGGAGGACGTGGACGTGGCGGAACTGCACGACATGTTCACCATCCTCGAGTTCCTCCAGATGGAGGGGCTCGGCTTCGCCGACCCGGGCGAGGCCTGGCAAGCGGTCGAAGAGGGCCGCACCGAGCGCGACGGCGAACTGCCGATCAACACCTCGGGCGGCCTGAAGTCGAAGGGCCACCCGCTCGGCGCGAGCGGCGTGGCGCAGGTGTACGAGATCCACAAGCAGATCACCGGCGACGCCGGCCCCCGGCAGGTCGAAGCCGGGACCGGCCTCGCCTGCAACGTCGGCGGCTTCGGCAACTGCGTGATCACCACCATTCTGGAGGAACCATGAGCTTCGACGCACACCGCTGTCCGAACGGCCACGTCACCTACCCGGGCCACACCGTCTGCCCGGACTGCGGCGAGGAACAGACCGAGACGATCGACCTCTCCGACGAGACCGGCGAGGTCGTCACGTGGACGAAAAGCACCGCGACGCCGCCCGGCGTCCGTCAGCCCAACACGCTCGCAATCGTCGAGTTCGACGTTGACGGCGCGTCCGTCCGCGCGCTCGGGCAGGCGACGACCGACGAAATCGAGACCGGCGACACGGTCGAACCGGTGTACGTCGAGGAGCTCCGCGACCCCGACGCCGGTATCCGGGAGCGGGAGAGTCAGGCGTGGGATGGGTTCCGGTTCGAGCCGGTCTAAGCGACGGTTTATCGTCGCGGCACGGATCGAAGCGGAATGGTTCGAGCCGACGCAGTGAGCGCGTCGGCGCGAATCGTGGGGTCGAAGCGGAAAGGTTCGAGCCGGTCTAAGCGGCGGTTTCGCACGCCCTGGTTCGAGCTACCTACTGCGAGCCGTCTTCGCCGTCGTCATCGGCACCGTCGTTTTCGCCGTCCTCGTCGCGGTACTGGTCGCGGAGCGAGTCGAGTTCGGCGTCCACGTCGACGTTCACGTCCTCCCCCGCTTCCGGTTCGTCGTCGAACTCGTCCAGCGTCCGCTCCTCGGCGGTCGCGTCGCGGAGCCGACGGTCGATCTCCCGGCGGAGGTCGCGGGCGTCCTCCAGCACCGGGGCGGCCGGCGAGTCGTCCGGGAGCCCGCCCGACTCGACGGCGCGCTGGAACTCCTCAAGGGCGGTGTCGACGCGCTGCAGGGTGGACCGGCTCAGGTCCGCCGCGCGGTCGCGGGCCTCGCCGCCGCGTTCGCGCGCCTCCCGGCCGGTTCGGGTTAGTTGAATCGCACGCTGGAGCGCTTCGAGGGCGCGCACGTTCGCCTCCAGGATCGCGACGAGCGCTGGGATCGCGGCCTCGTCGGCGAACCGCAGGAGTTCGTCGGGACGGGGCGGTCTGGGGAGGCCGAGCGGGCCGCGCGGCGGCTCCACGTCCCCCTGCAGCTCCCGGAGGGAGTCCGCGAGGTCCGCCGCCGCCCGGGCCAGGTCGTCGTCCGGCATCGTGTCGCTCATACGGACGGCTTCGGGCGGACGGGCCAAAACGGTCACGCCCCGGCCAGACGCAATGCTTATTGTATCCTCCGTGCATCTTCCCGGAAGAATGCGTCCGGAGCACGGCGGTGGCCCGTCCGAGGGGACCGAGTTCTCGCAGGCGCTCGCCGACCTGAAGCGGGACGGCTGTAACGTGCTGGTCGTCGGCGGGGCGTCGGAGAGCGCCGACCGGGGCGTCTGCCGCCGCCTGCTGGGGGACGCCGGGGAGGACACCCGAACCCGGCTGTTCGTGTTCACGGAGAACGTCGACGCCCGCGAACGCGTTCCGGAGGGGTTCGGCGACGGTGACAGGGTGCTCCTCCAGCACGACGCCGAGACGGCGGCCGAGCCGCCGGAGTGGGCGTCGGCGGTCGACGCCCGCATGCTCTCGGCGCTCTGCCGGGAGTTCGTCGCGGTCGTCGACGAGTACGAGGCGGAACGCGAGGGGCTCGACCCCGGCGAGCTACGGGTCTGTGTCGACTCGCTCGTGCCCCTCCTGAACGACCACGCCTCGGAGAACGTGTTCCGCCTGCTCCACATGGTCACCGCACGCGTCAGGGAGGCCGACGGGATGGGCCACTTTCACCTGCCCGTCGGCCGGGAGGCCGACGCCGTCAACCTGCTCGAACCCCTGTTCGACGCGGTCGTCGAGGTCAGAGCCGCGGACGGCACGCCGGAGCACCGGTGGCAGCTGCGCGAGTCCGGCGTGTCGAGCGACTGGATCGGACTCTAGCGTGGGAGCGAGACAGCCGCCGCTACCCGTGTAGAAATACTGTGTTCTATCGCCGATGCCCTGCGGTTGCCGGCCTACAGGCGCTCCAGGTTCTTCGCCCGGGGGCCCTTGTCGGCCTGCTCTATCTCGAACTCGACCTCCTGACCTTCCTCCAGGTCCGGACCGCCGACGTCTTCCATGTGGAAGAACACGTCCTCGTCCGCGTCCTCGGTGTCGATGAAGCCGTAACCGCCAGTGTCGTTGAAGAAATCGACCGTACCTTGCGCCATTGCAGTTCCCAGTGAGACGACCAGAGCATATAATAGTTTCCTGCCGGGCGGAGGTGTCCACGTTCCCGGAGTCCGTGGGTTCATTACGATGCGGGGAGACCATCCGACGAGCGAATGACCGAGACCCAACACGTCACCGTCGGCGAACTCCGGGCGGAGGACGGCGAGGCGGCCGACGGACCGGTCTCCCTGCCGGTGGTGCAACTGCTGACCGGCCGCGGGTTCGTCACCGGGAAGTCGGGCAGCGGGAAGTCAAACACCGCGAGCGTCGTCGGCGAGGAGCTACTGGAGGCGGGCTACCCGCTCCTGATCGTCGACACGGACGGCGAGTACTACGGGCTGAAGGAGGAGTACGAACTGCTCCACGCCGGGGCCGACGAGGAGTGCGACATCCAGGTCGCGGCCGAGCACGCCGAGAAGGTCGCCACCATCGCGCTGGACGAGAACGTCCCCGTCATCCTCGACGTGTCGGGCTATCTCGACGAGGACGAGGCGGACGAACTGATCCGCGAGACGGCGCGGCACCTGTTCACCAAGGAGAAGAAGCTGAAGAAGCCGTTCCTGCTCGTCGTCGAGGAGGTTCACGAGTACATCCCGGAGGGTGGCGGCCTCGGCGAGACCGGGAAGATGCTGATCAAGATCGGCAAGCGCGGCCGCAAGCACGGCCTCGGCATCCTCGGCATCAGCCAGCGCCCGGCCGACGTGAAGAAGGACTTCATCACGCAGGCTAACTGGCTCGTCTGGCACCGACTCACCTGGGAGAACGACACGAAAGTCGTCGGCCGCATCGTCGACCGCGAGTACGGTGAGATGGTGTCGGATCTGGACGACGGCGAGGCGTTCCTCCAGACCGACTGGACGGAGGCCGACGTGCGTCGGGTCCAGTTCCGGCGCAAACGGACGTTCGACGCCGGCGCGACGCCGGGGCTGGACGACTTCGAGCGCCCGGAACTGAAGTCGGTGAGCGACACGCTCGTCGAGGACTTACAGGACATCACCGAACGGCAGGAGCAACAGCAGGACCGCGTCGCCGAACTGGAGTCGAAGCTCGAACGCCGGGACGAACGCATCGCGGAACTGGAGAGCGAACTGGAGTCGGCCCGCGACGTGTCCGCCGCCGCCCGGAAGATGGCCAACGCCCTCCGCCACGGCGACGTGGAGCCGGCCGAGACCGAGCAGACCCAGCTCCCGACGGGCGAGGCGGCCGAACGGGAACGCGAACGGATTCAGGAACTGGAGAGCGAACTCGCTGAGGCACGCGACCGCATCGAGGAACTTGAGGCGGAGACCGAGCGGCTCCAGCGCGAGAACGAACGGCTCGCAGCCCGCGCCGGCAATGCCGAGGTGGACGCGCTGGAGGAGCGCGTCGAGGAGCTGGAGACGGCGCTGGCACAGAAGGAGGTCAAACTGGAACACTACCGTGATCTGGCGGCCAACCAGTGGGGGGATGGTGCGGACGACCACGGCCAGCCTGACGACCAGCAGTCCGGTGACACGGCTGCCGGGCCGATCGGTGGAAGCCAGCGGGCCAACGGCGGTCACGACGCGACGGCCGACACCCCGACCGACTCGTCGGCGGCCGACACCGCGGACGACGACATGGCGCTGCTCCGGTCGGAGCCGGTCAGCCGACGGATCGCGCTGGCGCGCCGGGAGTCGCTGTGCAACGAGGACTACGCCTGGGACGTGCTGACGGTGCTCGCGAGCGACGGGCCGCTCCGGCCGCGGGCGGTCGAGCCGAAGGTCGACGCCTCGCTGGAGTCGGTCCGGAGCCTGCTCACGGAGCTCCGGTCGGACTCCATCGTGACCCGGGACGCCGACGGGGCGTACGACTTCGACCGGCCGCGGCTGCGGCGACTGCGACGCGACGCCGACTGACCGGCGAAACGCTTTGGTTCGGTCGGTCGTACGTAGGTGTATGCCCGCTGCCCCGTCCCCGGACGCGGTGCGGGAGCGCGCGGAAGTCACGCACGTCGAGCCGCCGGTGTACGGACTGGACGAGGCGCTCTGGTCGGCGGAGGACCCCGAAACCGACTGCGTCGGCTACGGCCGCGTCGAGGCGGAAGCGGTCGGGAACCTGGTCGCCGTCGTCGTCGAACACGGCGACGACTCCCCGGTCGGCCACGTCAAACTCCCGGGCGAGGTCGTCGAACGGACCTGGGAGCGCGACGCAGACGGGGTCCTCTCGCGGATCGGCGACCTGTTCTGACGACCGCTGTGCCATTCGAAACCTTTGTTGCCCGGAGGTTCGGCCGATGAGACATGTCGCTGCTGTCGGCGCTGACCTCCTCTATCCTCCCGGTGCTGTCCGTCGCCGGCGTCGGCTACGTTCTCGGGCTGTACCGGGACATCGACGTCGACGCGCTGGCGGCCGTCGCACTCTACGTCCTCACGCCCGCGCTGGTGTTTCACAGCCTCGCTACGACGCCCATCGCGGGGGACACCGCCGTCGCGCTGTTCGTCGCCGTCGGCGCGTTCACCGTCCTGATGGCGGCGGTGGCGGCGGGGTTCGGGTGGGCGACCGGCGAGCCGACGGCGACCCGCGGTTCGCTGGTGTTGACCAGTAGCTTCCCGAACGCGGGCAACTACGGCATCCCGCTGTCGGCGTTCGCCTTCGGTGCCATCGGGCGGAGCACTGCGGTGCTGTTCATCGCCGCCCAGTCCGTTCTGATGTACACGCTCGGGGTGTACGTCGCGTCCAGAGACGGAACCGGGTCGCCCCGCGAGGCCGTGCGCACGGTGTTCAAACTCCCCCTCATCTACGCCGTCGTGGCGGCGGTCGCGGCGCGGGCTGTCGGCGTCGTTCCCGAGGCGGGGACGGCTGCGATGGAGACGCTCAAGCTGACCGGGGACTCGGCCATCCCGGTGATGCTGCTGTTGCTCGGTATCCAGCTCGCCAACACGTCCTCGGGGACGCCGACGAGGCGCGTCTCCCCGGCCGTCGCGCTCAAACTGTTCGTCGCGCCGGTCGTCGCCGTCGCGGTCGCCCTCGTGGTCGGTCTCGACGGCCCGGTCGGCCGGGTGTTCGTGCTGGAGTGTGCGATGCCCGCCGCGGTGACGCCGCTGATGCTCACCGTCGAGTTCGGCGGCGATGCCGACGGGCTGTCGGCCGCCGACTACGTCAGCACGGCCATCCTCGTCACGACGCTTGCGAGCACGGTGACGCTGACCGTCCTGATCTGGCTGTTGCAGACCGGGGCGGTGCTGTGACCGCCCCCGTTTACGAAAACGCCGGAAGCCAGGGCAGGGATTTGAACCCTGGGAGTCTCGATTACAAGTCGAGTGCTTGAACCGCCCAAGCTCCCCTGGCGCTACGTCGTCGTTATCGGTCGTCCTTTGAGTGAGTATCGCTTTCGTCCGCCAGCGGCTTCGTCATGGTGACGCGATGGCTGTCGTACCCCTCGCGGCGGTAGAACCGGCGTGCCGCCTCGTTCCCCGCGAGGACCTCGAGGCTGACGGCGTCCGCGCCGTCCTCGGCTAACGCTCGCTCCGCGGCCGCGAGCAGTTCGGAGCCCACCCCCTCCCCGCGGCGGTCCGGCCGGACGAACAGGTTGGTGACGGTCCCGGTCGTGACGTCCGTCTCGTAGGACCCCGTGTCGGGTTCGAACGTGACGAATCCGACGACTCCGCCGTCGTCGCGGCCGACGAGAGCGTTCCCGGTGACGACGCTTCTGGCGAGTGTTTCGCGGATCGGGCCGCGGTTCGAGTCGGCGAGGAGCCGGGAGCCGTGGTCCCGCTGTTCCGCCGCCAGCCGGACCCACTGGTCGACCAGCGTGGCGAGATCCTCCGTGGTCGGGGCTTCGACGTTCATGGTGGACAACAGTCCGTACGACCGGATATTCCAGTACGGTCTCTCGTTTGCTCGGTCAAAGGTGTTTGTACTCGGTCGGCGTGCCACCGAAAGAGGGTGATCGTGTGCAAGAATTCGCCCACCGGCGTCAGTACGCTCAAGGAAAAGTTATTATGAGTTGGGTGCGGGAACGTGTTGTGTGGAGTGTTGCCAATGGGTGTATCTGAAACGTATTCACGCGGTCGGCGGGTTGTCGTAGAGCAACCGTTCGCCATCGTGGTCGGCCTCGTGGCCGTCTGGATGGCGTGGTTTCTCATCGAGGGCCTGCTCACCGGGCGAATCCAGTTCAGCGACGTAGGCGGCTACGTCTGGGACGGCCTGATGCGCGGTCTGGTCGTTGGACTCGCCGGTGTCGGACTCTCGATGACGTACAGTATTCTCAACTTCGCGAACTTCTCACACGGGGACTACCTCACGAGCGGCGCGTTCTCCGGGTGGGCGGTGACGTACCTCATCGCGGGGTACGGGAACGCCAACATCGGGTCGTTGCTGCTCGTCGGTGCCGGCGGGTCGGTGTTCGGCGGTGCCCTCAGCGTCGGCATCGTCACGTCCCCCCTCGCCGTGATAGTCGGGGCGCTCGTCGCCGGGGCGTCGACGATCGTGCTCTCGCTGGTGATCGACCGGTTCGTGTACAAACCGATCCGCGACGAGAGCGGGATCGCTCTGCTCATCACGAGCGTCGGCGTCGCCTTCGCGCTCCGATACCTGATGCAGTTCGTCTTCGGCCCGGGCGTCCGGGGCACAACTGACGCCGGGAGTCAGCCGGAGTGGAGCCTCCTGTTCATCGACGGCACGGTGTTCGTCCACGCACACGACATCACGCTGCTGGTCGTGGCCGTGTCGCTGATGCTCGGCGTCCACTTCCTGCTCCAGCGGACCAAACTGGGCAAGGCGATGCGCGCGATGTCGGACAACGAGGACCTCGCCCGCGTCACCGGGATCCCGACCGAGCGGGTCATCCGTTCGACGTGGATCATCGGCGGCGGGCTGACGGGGATCGCCGGCTACATGTTCGTCCTCTGGAAGGGGACGCTCGGCTTCAACGACGGCTGGTTGCTCCTCCTGCTCGTGTTCGCCGCGGTCATCCTCGGCGGCATCGGGTCGATATACGGGGCGATCGCCGGTGGCATCATCATCGGGCTGACCGCCTCCACCTCCGTGATCTGGATCCCCTCGGCGTTCGGCCGGGCGGCGGCGTTCCTCGTGATGATAACCATCCTGCTGTTCAAGCCACAGGGCATCTTTAGTGGGAGGTCGACAGCATGAGCGAGACCGAAAGCACGGGCGGTGGCGACAGCGGCAACCCGCTCGTCGACTTCCTCAACCGGGACCCCGGACTGGTCCTGGCGGTGCTGGGTGGCATCTACCTGGTGTACATCCTCTCGGGCGTGATCTTCGGGTTCACGCTCCGTGGACAGCTCAACACGGTCGCCAACCTCACGTTCTTCATCGGCGTGTTCGGGATGCTGGCCCTCGCGTTGAACCTCCACTGGGGATACACGGGGCTGTTCAACATCGGCATCGTCGGGTTCATGGCGATCGGCGTTTACGTGACCGCGATAGTTTCCAAGCCGCCGGCGGGACAGGGCGGCGCGGCGCAGATCGGCGGCCTCGGCCTGCCGCTCGGCGTCGGCGTGTTCGCCGGCGTCCTCGTCGCCGCGCTGTTCGGACTGCTGGTTGGCCTGCCCGCGCTCCGGTTGCGGGCCGACTACCTGGCGATCGTGACGATCGCCTTCTCCGAGATCATCCGGTTCACGCTGATGTCGCGGACGTTCCAGACGTACCAGCTGCCCGATACGATCGACCTGTGGCTGTTTACCATCGACCCGGCCGCGGACACGATCGGGCTTGGCGGCGGCGGGGGGCTCATCCTCAACTACACGCAGCCGCTGGAGGCGATCCTCCAGACCCTGTTCCTCTGGGGTCCGTATCTCGGCTTCGTCGACTTCGTCCAACAGAACTTCATCTCGAACAACCCCAAGCCGGTCATCGACGGGCTCACGTACGGCCTGATCCTGTTGCTGACCTGTGGGCTGTTCTACTGGCTGCTCACCCGGACCGGCTCGTCGCCGTTCGGCCGCGTCCTCAAGGCGATCCGCGAGGACGAGGACGTCGCCAACGCCCTGGGGAAGAACACGAACCGCTTCAAGCTGAAGTCGTTCGTGTTCGGCTGTGCGCTGATGGGGCTGGGCGGCATCCTCTGGTACGCCGGCCGCGGGAGCATCACGCCCCCGTCGTTCCGGCCGAACATCACGTTCTACATCTGGATCGCGCTGATCATCGGCGGGGCCGGCTCCAACACCGGGAGCTTCCTCGGCGGAGCTGTCTTCGCGGCGGCGCTGTACGAGGGTCCGCGGCTCGTCAAGAACCTCGTCGAGGCGGCGGTCGGATCCCTCGAAGGCCCGGGTGGCTTCGGACCGGCGATGGCCGCCATGGGTTCGTTCGACCCGTGGCCGATGCTGGCGTACACGCTCAACAGCATCAGCCAGCTTCGACTGGTAATCATGGGGGTCGTCCTCATCTGGTTGATGCACAACCGGCCCGAGGGGATGCTCGGTCACCGCAAGGAGACCGCGTCGAGCATCGACCTCTCTCGGCCCGAAAGTAGCAGCACGGAGTCGGACGCGACGGCGGCGGACGGAGGCGAGCAACAATGAGCGGCACCACCAACACGACCGACGGATCGAGCCTCTCACAGGGCGATGTCGACACAGACGATGAGACCCCGCTCGAAGTCGAGGGGCTGCGCAAGACGTTCGGCGGCATCACCGCCGTCGACGACGTCACCTTCGGCGTCGAGAAAGGGTCGATCACCGGGCTCATCGGCCCCAACGGTGCCGGGAAGTCGACGACGTTCAACCTGATCACCGGGATGCACGACGCCGACGGCGGCACGGTCCGGTTCAACGGCGAGGACATCACGGGGCTCCCTCCTCACGAGATCGCGAACCGGGGGCTCGCTCGCACCTTCCAGATCGCCCGGGAACTGGAGGAGATGACGGTGCTGGAGAACATGATGCTCGCGCCCAAGGGCCAGATCGGCGAGGCGCTGTGGCGCTCGATCGCGCCCGGCGCGCGCGACAACGTCAAGCGTCAGGAGGCCGAGCATCTCGAACGGGTGTGGGAGGTGCTCGACTTCTTCGAGATCGACCACCTCGCCGACGAGTACGCGGAGAACCTCTCGGGCGGCCAGCGGAAGCTGCTGGAGATGGCCCGCGCGCTGCTGACCGATCCGGACGTGCTCCTGCTGGACGAGCCGTTCGCCGGCGTCAACCCCTCTCTGGAGAAGCGCCTGCTCAAGCACATCCACGAACTCCGGGAGGATGGCTACACCTTCCTCATCGTCGAGCACGACATGGATCTCATCATGGAGAACTGTGAGCGTGTCATCGTCATGCATCAGGGCCGGGTGCTCAAGGACGGTACCCCGGCGGAGGTCAAGGAGAGCGAGGACGTCATCGAGGCGTACCTCGGGGGTGAAGTATGAGCCTGCTCGAAGTCCGCGACCTGGACGCCGGGTACGGCGACCTCCAGATCCTCACGGACGTCGACCTCGACGTCGGCGACGAGGAGTACGTCACCATCGTCGGCCCGAACGGGGCCGGCAAGTCGACCGTGATGAAGTCCGTGTTCGGGCTGACGACCCACATGGGCGGGACGATAACCTTCGCCCGGGAGGACATCACCGGTATCGAACCGGAGGACGTCATCCACAAGGGGATGGGCTACGTCCCGCAGAGCGACAACGTGTTCGCCGAGCTGTCGGTCCGGGAGAACCTGGAGATGGGCGCGTACATCCTCGATGAGGTGCCCGAGGACGCGCTGGCGGAGGTGTACGAGCGGTTCCCCATCCTGGAGGAGCGCGAGGACCAGAAGGCCGGCACGATGAGCGGCGGCCAGCAGCAGATGCTGGCGATGGGCCGGGCGCTGATGCTCGACCCCGACCTGCTCCTGCTGGACGAACCAAGCGCCGGGCTTGCCCCGGATCTGGTCGACGAGATGTTCGACAAGATCGACGAGATCAACGACAACGGGACGGCTGTCCTGATGGTCGAGCAGAACGCCAAGGAGGCGCTGAGCCGCTGTGACCGCGGCTACGTGCTCGCCAACGGCCAGAACAGGTACGTCGACGAGGGCGAGAAGCTGCTGAACGACGAGGAAGTCAGAAAGCAGTTCCTCGGCGGCTGACCGCTCGGGATTCGTTCTTTTGCCGCTGTTTTGCCGTCACTACGCCAGTCGCGTTTACCGACAGCGGCGTCGCGGCTGGTGACGCAGTCGCTCGCCGTACAGTGTGTAAAAAATCGCGGTGGTTCGTGGGGTCGCGGCCGACCGACTATCCGCTCGACAGCGCCGAGTCGATGACGTTGGAGTACGACGACGCGCCGATGTTGAAGCTGATCTGGTCGTACACCTCGCCGTCGAACGACTGCTCGAACACGTTGGTGAAGCGGTTCGAGAGCTGCTGGCCGTAGTCGTTGTTGACGTACAGCGTCGCGGCCGTCTCGGCACCGAGCCGTTCGGAGGCGACCTGTGCCATCACGCGGCCCTGCAGCTGGTCGCTCGGCGCGGTGCGGAAGATGTAGTCGTCGTCGTCGAGGTTCGTCACCGACAGCGCGGTGCTGGACGGGGAACAGCCGACGATCTCGTTCGGGATGAACGCCTCCTGACAGACGGGGACGTTCACGCCGGACGACGCTGTGCCGTTGACCGCGGGGACGCCGCCGCTGATGAGCGACTCCGCGCCGCTGACCCCCTGGTCGGGGGAGGTCTGGGTGTCCTCGAACTGGACGTTCACCTCGAGGTCCAGGTCGGAGTTGTTCACCTGCATGGGCGGGATCTCGGAGGCGTTGATCATCGGCCCACCGGTCGACGCCAGGTCACCCGTCTCGGGGAGCAGGATGCCGAGTTCGATGGTGCGGCCCAGTCCGCCCGGCGAGCTATCAGCCGACGGGCCGGAACCTCCGGGGTTCTCCCCGGAGAAGTTCTGGGTCTCCTGCACGTCGACGGTGTCGGCGTCCTGGCCGGCGAACTCCCAGATCTGGTACGCCGCGGAGGCGGGGTCGCCGTTCTGGTCGAAGTTCACGGCGCTGGACGCGCCCTGGTAGTTGATGTTCTCGCCGTTGGCGGCGGCCTCGACCGCTGAGACGAACTCGCTGGGCCCGTACTCGGTACCCTCGGGGTTGGCCATCCGGCGCATCTGGTCGCGGACAGCCGTCCCGTCGTTCTCGCCGGCCGCAGCGTTGGCGAGGATGAGGATCGCGCTGGAGTCGTACGACTGGGACGTGAACACGCCCGGCGACGACCCGTACTCGTCCTCATAGAGGCTCGCGAACGCCTCCTGGTTCGGACCGCCCGCCGCCGGTGCCGTCCCGGTGACGTTGTTCATATCGTTCCCCACCTGTCCCGGCAGCGCCGGGTCCTGCAGGCCGTCGGGAATGAGGATGTCCTCGGAGCCGTCGGAGGCGCTGTAGTAGTCGCGGAACAGCTGGATACCGCTCTCGGGGTAGCCGATGACGGTCAGCAGGTCGGGACCGCTCCCGCCGTCACCGCCGCCGCCGTTCTCCTCGCTACCGATGCAGCCGGCGACGCCGAGCATCCCAGCGGCACCGGCACCCTTCAACACGTCACGCCTTCTCACACGGTATGACATGTGTACCCATATAGGGGCATCTGTTATAAGTATATCCCTCCGATGTTCACCGATCCGGGGGATAAATGATCATAGCCTCCGTGATCCGAAAATATATGAAAATACCGAATAATCGGGTTCTGGACCGCAGCGCCGTCAGATCCGAGGGATCGATCCTTCCGGCGGGCCGACATTCGGTGACCGCCGGTCCGTGACGGAGGCGGCGTGCCGGCACGACGGCCGGCAGCCTGGTCACACCTCGCGGCACTCCGCACAGACGAGTTGCCCGTTGAACTCCCGAAGCGTGTCGGCGAGCGCGCCACACGTTTCACAGACTCCCTGGTCGGCGTAGCCGCCGTTTCCGTTCGGCTCCGTCCGGGCGCGGGCGTCGCGCTGCCCCCCATCGACCGGCGTTCCGCCGACCGAGTTGTCGGCGAGCGGCGCGGCCGGATTGGACTCGGGCGCGGAGGCGGTGGCGGTGGCCGCGATCACGTCGCGCTCGGTCAGCACGCCGACGACCTCGCCGTCGTCGGTCACGACCAGCCTGCGGACACGCTCGCGGGACATCTTCCCGGTCGCCGTCCTGAGTCCCTCGTCCGCGGGGACGGTGAGCACCGGCTCCGACATCACCGAGGCGACGGTCGTCTCCGCCGGGTCGGCCTCGTCGGCGACGAGTCCGAGCACGTCCCACTCGGTCAGCACGCCGACCGGGTCGCTGCCCCGGAGAACGACCACGCTGCCGGACTCCTCCTCGCGCATCAGCCGGACCGCGCCGAGGACGGTGTCGGACTCGCTGACGCCGACGTACTCCCTGGTCATCACGTCCCTGATCGTCACGCTCTCCATATGCGAAACGTTGCCACGGTGTGTCTAAAATCTACCCCCGCTATCTTTAAGCGAGCCCGCGTCGAACTATACAGATCGGCCAACTGTCCTGCGGTTGTGTGGTGCGACAGCGGGGGCTCGATGCGGGAGCGCGCAGAAACTGGGCGGCCGACGACGGCCGGACGAACCGGGCTGACGCTCGGCCGAGCGAACGACGAGCAGAAGATGCCCGGCTCAGGCGGGGTTGTGCTCGGGGTCCTCGCCCTGCGGGTGGTACTCCCAGAAGTCGCCTTCGCGCATCGCACGGCCGACGCCCTTGTGGAAGGAGACGATGTCCTCGAACTCGTCCTCGCGGACGTGTTCGAACACGTCGGCGACGCTGACGACGCGGCGGTGGTTGAGCCGGAGCGGTTCGTCCCCGTGCTCCGCGACGAACTCGTCGACGTCGAGCGGGAAGCCCTCGTCCTCGTCCAGCTTCTTGGCGAGGATCGCCATCCCGTACTTCCGCATCCCTTCGCTGCCTTCGTCGCCGTCGGGGTCGTGGGGCCAGTCCATGACGGGACCTGTGAACGGGCGGCGCAAAAGGATTTCCATAGCGTCGATCCGGCGGCCGACAGCCGACCTCGGAGGTTCGCCCGGCCAGTCAGTCGTCGTCGGCCGTCCGCACCGGGCCCAGTATCTCGCCGCGGTGTTCGTCCAGCAGCGGCGCGCGGTCGCCCGGCTCCGGCGGCGTCTCGGTCATCTTGATCGGCGTTCCGGCGACGGTGACCTGCCGGTCCGCACCCGGTTGGTCGACCTCGACCAGCATCTCCCGGTTGCGGACGTGCGGGTCGTCGAACACGTCGGCGGTGTCCTGCACCGGCGCGACCGGGATGCCGTCCAGCGTCTCGACCACCTCGTCGGTCGTCCGGTCGGCGGTCCACGCGGCGATCGTCTCGCGGAGCGAGTCGCGATTGCGCAGGCGGCTCCCGGCGTCGGGGTAGTCGGCCGCGAGGTCCGGGCGGTCCATCGACTCGCACAGCGCGGTCCAGTGGTTGTCGCCGAACGCCGCGACGACGACGTGCCCGTCCGCGGTTTCGAAGGCGTTGTACGGGAACAGCGTCGGATGAGCGTTCCCGCGCCGCGTCGGTGACTCGCCGGTGTAGGAGTACTGGTACACCGTCCGCTCGCACAGCGAGAGGATCGAGTCGTACATCCCGGTGTCGACGAACTGGCCCTCGCCGGTCCGCTCGCGGTGGTGGACCGCCGCGAGGATCCCCACGGCGTTCAGCGCCGCGGTGAACAGGTCCCCGATGCCGGGGCCGACCTTCGTCGGCGGGCCGTCCTCCTGCCCGGTGATCTCCATGACGCCGCCGAGCGCCTGCGCGACGAGGTCGAACGAGGGCTGGCCCTGCCGGTGCGTCTCGCCCGTGCGCGGGTCGCCGAAGCCGCGGATCGCGCTGTACACGAGTTCGGGGTTGCGCTCGCGGAGCCGCTCGTAGCCGAGCTCGAACCGCTCCATCGTCCCGGCGCGGTAGTTCTCGACGACCACGTCCGCGCGCTCGACGAGGTCGAGGAACGCCTCGCGGTCGGCGTCGTCCCCGAGGTCGAGTTCCAGGCTCCGCTTGCCGCGGTTGACGCTCTGGAAGTAGCCGCCGTACGCCTCCGCCTCGGGATCCTCGGCAAAGGGCGGGTTCGACCGGATGAGGTCGCCGCCGGGCCGTTCGATCTTTACCACGTCCGCGCCCATGTCCGCGAGCAACATCGTGCAGTACGGGCCGGCGAGCACCTGCGTCAGGTCGAGCACGCGCAGGTCGTCGAGCGCTCCCATACGGCTTCCTGCGTCGACCCGCCCGAAAAACCTTGGCTATAGATCGTTAACATTGTGGTTGTCTCTCACATCCATATCAAAAGACCATTAAGGAGTATTATCATGAAAAACCATTAGGTTTATTGGGCCGGTCGCGGTCCGT
This sequence comes from Halostella salina, assembly GCF_003675855.1. Classification (NCBI taxonomy): domain Archaea; kingdom Methanobacteriati; phylum Methanobacteriota; class Halobacteria; order Halobacteriales; family Natronoarchaeaceae; genus Halostella; species Halostella salina. The sequence goes on from NZ_RCIH01000003.1 coordinate 386,825, forward strand.
GGTGGTACCGATGGCCCAGACAGTCATCCTCGGCGTTATCGGGTCGGATGCCCACGTCGTCGGCATCACGATCTTGGAACAGACGCTGGACGCGGCCGGGTTCGACGTCGTCAACCTCGGCGTCCAGAGTTCACAGGCTGAGTTCGCGAGCGCTGCGGACGCACACGACGCCGAGGCGGTACTGGTCTCCTCGCTGTACGGCCACGCCGAACAGGACTGCCGGGACTTCCACGACACCCTCGCCGAACACGGGGCCGACGCGGTCACCTACATCGGCGGGAACCTCTCGGTCGGACAGACCGACTTCGCCGAGACGCGGGAGCGGTTCCGCCGGCTCGGCTTCGACCGGGTCTTCGACTCCGAGACCGACCCGGAGGAGGCGGTCGCCGCTCTGCGACAGGACCTGGGGATCCACAGCACGGAGCCCGACGAACGGGTTCGCGCGTAGCGACGCATGACACGCGACGAACGCCTGCCCCCCGAGGAGTTGCGACGCATCGACGAGTCCGTCCGGAGCGACTGGCCGACCGGCGAGACGGTCGACTTCGAGGCGGCGGTCGCCTACCACGAGTCCCTGCCCGACGGGAAGCGATTCGCGCGCGTGCTGGAGTCGGCGGACCGCCCGCTCCTACAGCCACGCGCCGGCGTCCCGTGTCTCGACGACCAGATCGAACTGCTTCGTCACCTGGAGCGCGAGGGACTCGCGGACCTGCTCCCGACGACCATCGACTCGTACACGCGCGACAACGAGTACGAGAAGGCCCAGCAGGGGCTGGAGGAGGCCCGCGAGACCGGCGAGGACGCGCTCAACGGCTTCCCGGCGGTCAACCACGGCGTCGACGGCTGCCGGGAGCTGATCGAGGCGCTGGACCGCCCGATAGAGGTGCGCCACGGGACGCCCGACGCGCGCCTGCTCGCCGCCGTCACGTTCGCCGGCGGGTTCGAGAGCTTCGAGGGCGGGCCGATCTCCTACAACATTCCCTACACGAAGGAGGACGACCTGGAGACGACGATCGAGCACTGGCAGTACGTCGACCGCCTCGCCGGGGCGTACACCGAGCGCGGCGTCCGGATCAACCGCGAGCCGTTCGGCCCGCTGACCGGGACGCTCGTCCCGCCGTGTATCGCCATCGCGGTGATGCTCGTGGAGGGGTTGCTCGCGGCGACACAGGGCGTCCGCTCGCTCACGCTCGGCTACGGACAGGTCGGCAACGTCGTGCAGGACGTGGCCGCCCTGCGCGCGCTCCGCGAACTCGGGGAGGAGTACCTCCCCGACGCGGTGACCGTGACGACCGTCTTCCACGAGTGGATGGGCGGCTTCCCGCCGGACGAGGCCCGCGCCAGCGGCGTCATCGGGCTCGGCGGCGCGACGGCCGCCATCGCACAGCCGGACAAGATCATCACGAAGTCCCCGCAGGAGTTCCAGGGCGTCCCGACGAAGGAGGCCAACGCCGCGGGGCTTCGCACCACCAGACAGCTGATCGACATGCTCATCGAGCAGGACATCGACATCGACGGCATCGACGAGGAACAGGAGCTGATCGAGCGGGCGACACACGACCTGATGGATGCGGTCGACCGGCACGGCAACGGCGACGTGGCCCGGGGCGTAGTCGGGGCGTTCGAAGCGGGCGATCTGGACGTGCCTTTCGCCCCGAGCGACAGCGCGGCGGGCGACGTGCTCCCCGCCCGCGACGACGACGGTCGGGTCCGGATCTTCACGTTCGCGGACCTCGCGGTGAGCGACGAGATCAAGGAAGTCCACGGCGCGCGCCTCGCCGACCGGGCGCGCACCGAGGACCGCGACCGCTCGTTCACGATGGTCGCCGACGACGTCGACGCTATCAGCGACGGGAAGCTCATCGGCCGCCCCGGAGGTGGCACGGATGCGGATTGAGCGCGTCAGCGCCGTCCCGACGGTCTCGGGCTTTTTCTTCGACGACCAGCGGGCGATCACCGACGGCGCGACACGCGACGGGTTCACCTACGAGGGCGACCCCGTCACGCCGGGCTTCGACCGGATTCGCGAGGCCGGCGAGGCGCTGTCGGTCGACCTCGAACTTTCGGACGGGGCCGTCGTCTCCGGCGACTGCGCCGCCGTCCAGTACTCGGGAGCCGGCGGGCGCGACCCGCTGTTCCGCGCCGACCGCTACGCCGACGCCGTCGAGGGACCGGTCGCCGACGTGATCGCGGGCCGCCCAGCCGACGCGTTCGCCGAGAACGCGGCCGTCGTCGAGGACCTCCCGCCGGTCGAGAGCGGCGGCGACCGCCTCCACACCGCAGTCCGGTACGGTGTCTCGCAGGCGTTGCTCGCGGCGGCCGCCCACGCCCGACGGACGACGCGGACCGACGTGCTCGCCGACGCGCTCGGCACGACGCCGGCCGACCGCCCCGTACCGGTGTTCGGCCAGTCCGGGGACGCGCGCCGGGAGAACGCCGAGAAGATGCTCGTCAAGGGCGTCCCCGTCCTCCCGCACGGCCTGTTCAACGGCGAGGGGAAGGTCGGCGAGGACGGCGGGAAACTGGTCGACTATCTCGGCTGGCTGTCGACCAGAGCCGAGGAACTCGGCCCGGAGGACTACGCGCCGCGGTTCCACGTCGACGTGTACGGCACGCTCGGCGACCTGTTCGGGCCGCCGTACGACCGCGAGGAGGTGGCCGACTACTTCGCCGACCTGCGCGCGGCGGCCGCGCCGTACCCGCTGCAGGTCGAGGGGCCGATGGACGCCGGCGGGCGCGCTGAACAGATCCACGCGATGGCCGAACTCCGCGACGGTCTCGCGGACGCCGGCGTCGGCGTCGATATCGTCGCCGACGAGTGGTGCAACACGGCAGACGACGTGCGGGCGTTCGTCGACGCGGGCGCGGCGGACGTGGTCCAGGTGAAGACCCCCGACCTCGGTGGTATCCAGCGCTCCGGCGAGGCCGTGCGCTACTGCGAGGGGACCGACACCCGTGCCTACCTCGGCGGCACCTGCAACGAGACGGTCACGTCGGCACGCGCCTGCGCGCACGTCGCGCTCGCCACCGACGCCGCGCAGGTGCTGGCCAAGCCCGGGATGGGGTTCGACGAGGGGTACATGGCCGTCACGAACGAGATGCGCCGCACGCTCTCGCGTCGGACCCGCGACGCGCCGGAGGTGACCGCCGGTGACTGACTGGACCGACCCCGACACGTTCGGCGCGGCGCTCGACCGCGCGACGACGCTGGAGAAGGGCAACTACTTCGAGGCGTTCGCGGAGGGCGACCGAATCGAGCACGACGCCGGGATCCGGCTCACCCGGCACGGCAACGACGAGTGGCTGAGCCGGACCCTCAACCACGACCCGGCGTACTGGCGGACCGACGCCGCCCGCGAACGCGGGTTCGACGAGCCGCCGGTCCACCCGGACTACCTCGTCGCCTGCACGATGGGACCGAGCGTCGAGGACCTGAGCGAGAAGGGCGGCTACTTCCTCGGCCGCGACGACGTGACCGTCCACGAGCCGGCGGTGTATCCGGGGACCGAACTCCACGTCGAGTCCGAGGTGCTCGCGACGCGCGAGTCGAGTTCCCGGCCGGACTACGGCATCGTCACCTGGGAGACCAGAGGGGTCGACGCCGACACCGGCGAGGCGCTGCTCTCCTACGAGCGCACGAACATGGTGCCGCGCCGGGAGCCGCTGGAGACCGACGGCAGGGAGGCGGAGCGGGACGGTCGCGGATCAGACGCCGACGACATCCCAGCGCTCCCCGACGAACTGATCGCGCCCGACGGTCCCGCGTTCGGCGACTTCCGCCGGGCGCTCGACCGGGCGGCCGACCGCGACGCCGCCGTCGCGTACCGCCACGAGCGCGGCCGGACGATGGACGCCGAACTCGTCTCCGGGCTCCCCCTGGCCACGCTTAACACCGCGAAACAGCACCACGACGCGAACCGCATGGCCGACTCGCCGTCCGGCGGGCTGGTCGCCTACGGGGACGTGACCCGTTCCGTCGCGCTCGCACACGCCCGGTCCGACGAACTGACCCACCGCGAACTCGGCTACGACGACGAGCGGTTCCACGACTTCGTGACGCCGGGCGACACCGTCTACGGGTTCACCCGCGTCCTCGACGCCGACCGGTCGGACGGGCCGCCCAATGGCGGCCGGGTCCGGTTCCAGCATATCGCGTTCAACCAGCACGATGAGCCGGTGTACTCCGGCATCAGAACCGCGCTCGTCCGGGGCGGGAACAGCACACACACACCATGACACGACTCTGCCGCACGTTCCAGACCGCACCGGCCGCCGTCGCCAAGGAGAACTCGGCGAAGTACCTCGACTCCGCGCTCGCCGCCGAGGGGTTCGAGGCCCCCGACTGGCTCGTCCCCGACCTGGAGGACGGCACCGCGCCGAACCGCAAGGACGAGGCGCTGGAAAACGTCGTCGACCGCCTCGCCGGCGGCACCGGCTTCGCCGGCGAACTCTGGCCGCGCGTCCAGTGGGGGTACGACAGCGAGCGCGACCGGGAGCGCGGCCGCGAGGAGATCCGGACGATCGTCCGCGAGGCGGGCGACGCCGTCGACGGCGTCGTCGTCCCCAAGGTCGGCCGCGTCGCGGACGTGGAGCGCGCCGCCGAGGCGGTCGCCGAGGCCGAGCGCGAGTACGGCCACCCCGACGGCTCGGTCGAACTCTCGGTCATCGTCGAGACGGCCCGCGCGAAGTCGGACCTCCGCGAGATCGCCCGGTTCGGCGCGGACTCGCGGCTCGCCGGCCTCGTCTTCGGCCCGGTCGACTACACCGCAGAACTGGGCGGCCGGGCCATCGACGGTCAGCGCCCGACGTGGGACGGCCTCCTCGCGGACCTCTCGAACGAGGCGAGCGCGAATGACCTCGTCGCGGTCGGCGGCCCGTTCGACGACCTGTTCCGCGAGCGGGCGGGCGTCCGCTTCTACAACGGCGACGCCTACGCGGACCAGGTGGAGCGCGAGGCGACGCTCGGGCTGGACGGAAGCTGGTCGCTGTACCCGAAACAGACCGCACAGGCCAACCGCATCCACATGCCGACCCCCGAGGAACTCCGACGGGACGTGCGCAAGATCGAACGGTTCGAGGCGGCGAAGGCGGAGGGAACCGGAGCCGTCACGCTCGACGGGCAGATGGTCGACGAGGCGACGTTCAAGAACTTCGCGAACACCGTGCGGACGGTCCACCGGATAGACGCGGCCCGCCCGGCACAGACCGAGGCGGCGTACGACCCGGACCTGCTGGACCGTGCGCTCGGTCTGGACCCCGAGTGGTGAGGACCGACCTCAGGAGTCCCCGACGAGGTCGTCCACGTCCGCCACGGCGTCGGTGTCGTCCACGGCTTCCTGCAGGTCGTCGTACAGCGACTCGGCGAGGACGGTGAGCATCTCGAACCGGTCGCTCTCCGCGAGCTCCTCCTCGGTTTTCTCCTCGCGGAGGACCTCGATCTTCGAGCGCAGTCGCAGGTACTCGTTGACCTCCGCGTCGTGGCTCGCCCGCAGGAGCTGGCGCTCGACGACGGCGTTTATCTCCGCCTTGTCGGTCGGTTTCACGACGTAGTCGTCGAACGGCATGTCGACGATGTCCATGGTCGGCTCCAGGGCGGTGACCAGCACCACCTGGCAGTCGTACCCCTCCTCCCGAATCGCGTCGAGCACCTCGTCGCCGGACATGTCCGGCATCTGCCGGTCGAGCAACACCACGTCCACGTCTTCGTCGACCGCCCCCAGCGCGCCCTCCCCGTCGTACGCGCGCCGCACGTCGAACGCCGGTTCGAGATAGCCGGCGTAGAGGTCGGTTACTTTCGGCTCGTCGTCGGCGACCACCACTGTCGCGCCGTCGCCAGCCGGATCACCGCTGTCGCCCATTACGTACGAACCCTGAATCCGGCGGCAAATGAGGGTTCTGGTCCGGGCAGTCGCCGTACGAGCCACGCCGGCAACGTGCCCGGCAGAGCCCGATCCCCGGCTGTCGAAAGAACTACCCCCCTCCGCGGCCCCGAGTCCGGCATGGTCGGACTGGCACGCGGGACGGTGTCGCTTGCACCACACGACCCGGCGTGGGCGGAGCGGTACGCGGCCGAGGTCGACCGCCTCCGGGCCGTCGTGGGCGACGACATCAGTGAGTTTCACCACGTCGGGAGCACGGCGGTTCCCGGGGTCCCGGCCAAACCGATCGTCGACGTGCTCGCGGTCGTCCCGAGCCGCGAGACGGCGCGTGCACTCGTGCCGACTCTGGAGGCGAACGGCTACGAACACCGGCCAAACGATGGCGTCCCCGACCGCGTCTTCCTCGCGAAGGGCCCGCGGTCGAACCGTACGCACTACCTCTCGCTGACCGAGCGGGGAAGCGACACCTGCGCCGAACAGATCGCGTTTCGCGACTATCTCCGCGCGAACCCGCCCGTCGCCGCGGCGTACGCGGGCCTGAAACGCGACCTTGCGGCACGGTTCCCGGACGACCGGGCGGCGTACACCGAGCGCAAAGGGGAATTCGTCGAGCGCGTGCTCGACCGTGCAGGGGACGGACCGCCCTATTCGTCGACCGAGACGCACTCACCGGTCTCGGCCGACCGATAGATGGCGTCGATGACGCGCTGGACGGTCAGCGCCTGCTCGACCGTGTTCCTCTCGGGCGCTTCGCCCGCCGCCACGGCGTCGAGGAACAGCTCGGCGCTTCCCTCCCAGCCGGTGTGGTCCAGCGAGCCGCCGGATGCGGTGGACTCGACGAGGTGGTCCGCGCCGTGTTTCTCCGCGTCGTAGATCGTCAGCTCCTCGCCGCCCAGGGTCAGCTCCGCGCCGGCCTCGGTCCCGCGGATGACGAACTGGTTGGACTCCGGCTCGTTGGCGGCCCAGGCGACTTCGAGCGAGATGGTCCGGTCGTCGGCACACCGGATCAGCGCGGTCGCGGAGTCCTCCACGTCGAACACCGCCTCGGCCGTCTCGTCGTACCAGTCGTCGGGGTCGACGTAGTCCTCGCGGTTGCCGAACTGGCTCCGCGTGACCGCCGATACCGTCTCGACCTCGGGGAAGTCCATCGCGTACAGCGCGAAGTCGATGGCGTGGACGCCGATGTCGACGACCGCGCCGCCGCCGGAGAGCCGCTCGTTGGTGAACCACGATCCGACGCCGGGGATGCCGCGCGTCCGGACGTAGTCGGCCCGGACGTGGGAGATATCGCCGAACTCCCCGTCCGCCTGATACGCCTTGAACATCTCGGCGGCGGCCGAGATGCGGTTGTGGAAGTTCACCGCGCAGAACGCGTCGGCGTCGGCGGCCGCCGCCGCGATGCGCTCGGCGCTCGCCAGGTCGTGGGCCAGCGGCTTCTCACAGAGCACGTCGTAGCCGCGTTCGAGCGCCGGGACGACCGCCTCCTCGTGGACCGAGTTCGGCGTCGACACCGCGACGGCGTCGAGTTCTTCGGCGTCGTACATCGCCTCGAACCCCTCGTAGGTCGCCGCGCCGAACGTCTCCGCGAAGTCCTCGCGCGCCTCCGGCGCGAGGTCCGCGCCGGCGACCACCTCGTGCCCGAGCGTCTCCGCGTTCGTCGCGTGCGTCCGCCCCATAAAACCAAGTCCGACGACACCTAGCCGTACCGTCTCCGAGTTCTCGGTCATCGGCTCGACTACTGTATCGGCCGACTGAAGAAACTTCGTTTGTGGGAATATATCGTCGGTGCGGCGGGGCGGGCCGGCCCGTCAGCTACGGGTGGAACCGCTCGCGGTGGACGACCTGTGCCTCGCCGTCGGTCGTCAGCGTCACCACGACCTCGTCGCCGTCGGGGTCGATCCCGAGGGTGGCGTAATTGATACTCGACGGCGAGTCGGTCGACACCGATCCGCCGGCGACCGTCGACTCGGCGGCGAGTCGCTCGCCCTCGGCGTTCCCTGTGAACTCGACCCTGGCCGTCGCGTCGTACAGGTCGGTGTCGGGGTCGGTGTCGTACGTGACCTCGTCGACGACCCGGTGTGAGTCGGGGTATCGCTCGCGGTGGATCGGCCGCGACTCGCCGTCCAGCGTCGCGCTCACGAGCACGGCGTCGCCCTCCGGGTCGAGGTACACCGTGAGATACTCGACGGGTTCGGGCGTGCTCGTCGAGTTCGAGGAGAACCTGTGTTTCGCCTCGACCGTGACGCTGTCGGCGACCGGCGAGTCGACGAAGTGAACCCGCGCGCTGTCCTCCTCGGCGTCGAACGTCACGTCGTCGACGACGCGGGTCTCGAACTGCGACGAGCCGTCCGCCCGGTCCTCGTCGGGGGATTCGATCCCCTGTGCGAGCACGACCCACTCGCCGTCGGCCGTGACGGTGACCGAGCGGAACTCGGTCGTCTCCTCGTTCCCGTACGTCACCGTCGCGTCGACCACGGCCGTCCGCCCGCCGTCGATCGCTTCGCCGACGGCGTCCCGGCTGACCTCCGACATCCGGAACAGCGGTGCCGAAAAGACGGTGTCGGTCGTCACCTCGGCGTCCTCGACGACTTCGGTTTTCACCTCCTCGACCTCCCGGTCCAGCAGCAGCCACTCCTCGGCCTCCTCCTCGATGTTGTCCGGGTGGAACGGGTGGACGGGGTGGAAGTACGACCCGACGACGTCCGGGTCGTCCGCCGTCGCGCTGGCTTCGACGTACCCGGCAACCGGGTCCGCCGGGCTGCCGGTCACTTCGGCCTCCCGTTCCTCGGTCGTCGGCTGTTCGGTGTCGGTGTTCGTGGCTGCCTGTTCGTCGGTCGCGTCCGTCTCCGTGTCGTCGCTCTCGTCGGTACCGGTGTCGCCTGCACAGCCTGCGAGGGCGGCGATAGCGAGCATGGAGAGGCCGGACGCATAGCGTCGTCGCGTCGTGCGGGGAACCATTGCACTCGTTGAATCGGTGCCCCGACCACTTAATCCGGGGAGCGGTGTTCTCCGAGCGGAAACGCGGAGAAAGGTATTTACGAGGGCGACAGGGTGGGATCCGGACCACGTCCGGACGGGCTACTTCAAACCCAAGTCGGCCCGCTGTTCGCTCACGTCCGTTCGCTCACAAGCGGTGGGGCTGGGATTTGAACCACGCCGAGACAGTCCTGCTCGGTCGCTTCGCTCCCTGTGCGGGCTGTGACTCGTCTACTTCAAATCCCAGCGTGGACGCGTCGCTCCTCGTGCAAGCACTCGGAGCAGACGCGGTGGGGCTGGGATTTGAACCCAGGAGTCCTCTCGGACACCTGCTCTCAAGGCAGGCGCAATAGGCCGCTCTGCCACCCCACCTCGGTCCGCAATACAGCGCGGCCGGTTTAAGATGTGTCGGAACGCACCGACCCCCGCAACGGCGTGACTACAGCGGTTCCTGTACTCTCCACAAAGCACCTTATACCGGCTGTGGTAGCACCGGATATGCCCCCGACATCAAGACGAACGACCCTCCGACTCGGCGGCGCGACGCTCGCGGCCGCGCTGGCCGGCTGTCTCGGAAGTGCGGACTCCGGCGACGAAGATACGACCGGCGACGGCGAAGCCGACGAGCCGGCCGAACTGGTCGACAGCGAGGTACAGCAAGCGCCGTCCGTCGGACGGCTCGGCTGGGACGGCGGCGAGACGACGGCGGACCTCGTCGTCATCGACAGCCGGGAACGTGCGGACGCGGCGCTCGGGAGCGGGCTCTCCGACCCGACCCGTAGCTTCGTCGGCGACACTGATTTCGAGACGTCGACGCTGCTGCTCGTGACCGCGGCCGCGCCGAACGGCTGTTACCGCGAACTGTCCGTGAGCGATGTCTCGCTGGCCGACGGCGCGGTGACGGCCGAGGCGTCCGCGGTCGACGGAAGCGACGAAAACACGATGTGTACGCAGGCGATCACCTACCCGAGCGCGCTGGTCCGCGCGACGTTCGACGGCGACCCGGTCCCGGAGGCGACGGTGACCGTCACCGACGGCTGGGGCGAGACGACCGAACTCTCGGCGACGGCCGACGACCCGCTCGGGCCGGACCCCGAGTCGCTGCCCGGCCACGTCCGGCCCGACGGTGACCCCGAGACGGTGCCTGCGGCGCTGTCCTGCGAGGACGACGGGTTCGAACGCCACCCGGCGGGCTTCGACGAGGACGAACTCGCCTGGGGCGAGGCGTCCCGCGACGGTACCGATCCGGGGTTCGCGCTGCGCGTCGACGAACTGACCGCCGGCCCCGGCGACGAGGTGGTCGTGCGCCTGACGAACGTCAGCGACTCGGAACTGTCCACCGGGAACCGGTACAAGTACAACCTGCAGGTGCAAACCGAGGGCGGCTGGCAGGACGTTCGCGGCATCGCCGGCGACGGGGCGTTCGATTACACGGACGAAGCCGTCTCCCACGCGCCGGGCGAGGGGTTCGAGTGGCGGCTCCCGATGACCGAGGACGGCGTGGTCGAGGACCACCCGAACGCGAGCGACCTCGAAGTCTGTCCCGGGCTTCCGGCCGGGCGCTACCGGTTCGTCTACTGGGAGCCGGCCGTCGCCGTGGCCTTCGACCTGCGCTAGTCGCGGACCACGGCGGGGCCGTCGCCGCCCTCCGCGACGCGCAGCCCGAGGTCCGCGACCACTGACGCCGTGTGCTCCGGGATGGACAGTTCCGCACGGGTCCGGGCGCGGACGGTCGAGACGACCGACGCGAGGTCCCGCCCCGTCTCGATCAGGGGGAGCATCGGCAGGTACTCGACCGCGTGCCCGGCGTCCGCCCCGCGGTTCGTCAGCGTCTCAAGCACCGGCGGCGTGTACGCGCCCTCGAAGTCGACCGGATCGGTGAAGCCGGCGTAGTACGCGCGGCCGGCCTCGCCCGGGCCGAGAACGACCTCGTTCCGGCGGAGCTTCATCGCCGCCTCGTCTATTTTCGTCCGGTCGACCAGCGGCGCGGCGGGCGAGAGCACCGCCGCCGACTGGACGCTCTCGGTCTCCAGCAAGTGCGTCACCGTGTTGCCGACCCGGGCGGCCCGGGAGGAGCCGACCTGCACTTCGAACCGGACGTCGTCGGGGCTCCCCAGCGCGTCCACGACCGCGGCGCGGAGCTGTGCCTCGGCGCTCTCGCCGTCCCACGACGGCAGGTCCTCGTCGTCGCGGTAGTTCACGAGGAGATCCGCGCCGCTGCCGTCGACCGCCGTGACGGTGTCTTTGAACGTCGCCTCGTAGAGGTCGGCCGCCTCGTCGGCAGAGAGCGGCGACGTGTCCGGGAGCCGGGGCAGTACGACGCCCTCGCGGGGCGGGTCGGCGGGGACTGCGACGACTGTCATGTCCGTGGCTCGGGCGGCCGCTCCCTTAGGTGCGCCGTTTTATTACCTCGGCGCGACGATAGGCGTCCGTGCACTGGACGAAGCCACTCGCCGGACTCGCGACGCTTCTGACCGCCGTCGCCATCGTCGGCGGACCGGCCGTCCTTGTCCTCGAAACCACCCGGACGGCGGCACTGGCGACGGCCGCGCTGGTCGCCGTCCTCGTCGTCGGCTGGACCGCACTCGGCCGACGCGGCGGTGACGAGACGCCGTACTGGTGAAAGAACTAATACGTTACATTGCTAACGTGTACCATGGCGTTCCTCGAAGGTTCCAGCGTCGAGCTCGTCCCACTGGACCCTGACCGGACGGCTCACGTCCGGGCCTACGCGCAGTCGCGGACGGACCCGGAGATGCGGACGACGGGCGCGTACGGCGGCACGGTGACCCGGGAGGAGGCCAGCGAGTGGATCGAACGGAAGCAGTCGACCGAGGCTCCCAACGCGCTGTGTGCGATACGCGTCGCCGGGGATGTCGTCGGCTGGGCCGGATGCACGCTGCAGGACCTGCGTGCCCGGACCGCGACGCTCGGGTTCTACGTGCTGCCGGAGGAGCAGGGCAACGGGTACGCGACGGAGGCCATGTCGCTGCTCGTCGACTACGCGTTCGACGAACTGAACGCTCACAAGGTCGAAGCGAAGGTCCAGTGTGGTGCCGGTGCCAGCGAGCGCGTGCTGGAAAAGCTCGGGTTCGAACACGAGGGGACCCGCCGGGACCACTACTTCAAGGACGGCGAGTACAAGGACATCTGTCTGTGGGGCGCGATGGAGGACGAGATCGACCCGCCGTAAGGCACCCCGCCGCGTAGCTGTCCTCTCCTGCTGCCTACCGGCTGCGCCGACCCTTCGTCTGCCGGTAGTCGCTGGCCATCAGCTCCGAGAACGACTCGACGAACGTCTGGGTCCGTTCGTCGCTGGCGTCGCCCGGCGGGACCATCGGGACGAGTTCGAACCCCCGCCCGCGGATCGGCTCGCCGTGGTGCTCGGCGATGTCGAACTCCTCGGCCGGCGTCGTCGTGTACTCGGTCGCTATCTCCGCGAGCGCGCGCTCCCCGACGGGAACGATGATCTCCGGGTTTATCATCCGGACCTCGGCGTTGAGGTACGGCTCACAGGTCCGGATCTCCTCGTCGGTCGGCGGGCGCTCGGGGTCCCGACAGCGCGTGAGATACGTCAGGAAGGCGTTGTGTAGCTCCGGCTCGTCGCTGTCGGCCGGGGAGGCACAGAGTCCGAGTCGGCGTAGGACCGAGAGGAACGCCTCGCTGTCCGAATCGCCGGTGAAGGGGACGCCCGTCTGGTCCGCGCCCGGACCGGGGCGTTCGCCGACGAAGACGAAGTCCGCGCCAACGTCGCCGTAGCCGTGGACGACCTGCTCCCGTGTCTCGCAGAGGGCGGGACAGTTCTCGCAGTCCTCGTCCATCCCGAACGGGTTCGCGGTGTCCTGCTGGTGTGCGTCCACGCGTCAGCCGAGGGGGTCCAGCGTAAAAACGGCCGCGGTGCGCTGCGGCTGCTCGTCCGTCCCGCGCGTATCAGCGCTCCAGCCCGCCCTGCTCTTTGACGTTCAGGATGTTCCGGACGTTCAGATAGATCTCCTGCGGGTCGGTGTCCTCGTCGGCGTCGTACAGGTCGCTGACGCGGTAGAGGATCGCCGCGATCTGCTTGCTCTCGGAGCTGTCACCGCGCACGTCGTCAGCGACCGCCCGGAGCGTCTCGACGCGCTCGGGGTCGGGGTCGAAGTCGGACATGTCGCCCGCTACGGACGGGGTGGTGTTAACCGCTACGCGACGGGTCCGTGCCTGAACACGCACGCCCCGGCCCGAGACGGTCTACTGCCGGCGGCGCTTGACGATGCCGACGTTGTTGGCGACGCGCTCGGTCATGTCGCGGAACGCCTGGCCCGTCTCGCTGTCCTCGTCCAGCACGATGGGTTCGCCCTCGTCGCCGCCGTGGCGCACCGCCGGGTCGAGCGGCACGGAGCCGAGGAACGGCATGTCATTCTCGGCGGCAAAGCGCTCGCCGCCGCCCTCGCCGAAGATGGGGTGTTCGCCGCCGCAGTCGGGACATTTGAACGTCGCCATGTTCTCGGCGATCCCGAGGACGGGCGTGTCGTGCTTGCCGAACATCTCCAGGCCCTTGCGGGCGTCGTCCAGCGCCACCTCCTGGGGCGTCGTGACGATGACGGCCCCGGCGATGGGGACGCTCTGGAGCAGGGTGAGCTGGGTGTCGCCGGTGCCCGGCGGCAGGTCGACGACCATGTAATCGAGGTGGCCCCACTCCACGTCCTCCCACAGCTGCGTGAGGATCTTGTGGACCATCGGGCCGCGCCAGATGACGGGGTCGTCCTCGCCGACGAGGAAGGCCATGCTCATCAGCTGCATCCCGTACTGCTCGGGCGGGACGATCGTCTCGTCGGCCGTCGCCTGTGGCACCTCGTCGGCGTCGACCATCCGCGGCACGTTCGGGCCGTACACGTCGGCGTCGAACAGGCCGACCCGCGCGCCGAGCTTCGACAGCCCGGCCGCGAGGTTGACGGCGACCGTGCTCTTGCCGACGCCGCCTTTCCCGCTCGCCACGGCGATGATGTTCTCGACGTTGGGCAACACCTGCTCGTCGGCCGAGATGCCGTCGTCGACCTCGGCGGAGAGGTCCGCTTCCAGCCCCGCGTCGGCGAGCACCTCGCGCACGCGGTCCGCGATCCCCGTCTCGTTCGGGGAGTACGGCGCGCCGAGCGCCAGCGACACTCGCGCCGTCTCGCCGTCGACGGTCACGTCGTTGACGAGGTTCAGGGAGACGATGTCGTCGCCGAGGTCCGGGTCCTCGACCTCGCGCAACAGGTCGAGCACGTCGTCTGCGTCCATACCCGGGAATAGGCGCTGATGCGCCGATAAGGGTTTTCGTCCCGTCGGCCCGCCCCCGGCGACTCCGCGGTCAGCGTCGCCCCGCCTCGATCCGCTCGGCGGCGGCCGCGAACCCCTCGCGCGTGTTCACGTTCTCGAACGTGTCGAGCGAGCCGACCGCCCGGATGTCGGCCTCGTCGACGGCGACGTAGTCGAGGTCGGCCAGCGCGTCCGCGACCTTGCGGTTTCCCGCGGCGAGGGTATCCTCGCAGGCCGCCGCCATCGCCGACGCCCGGTAGACCGCATGGGTCGGCTCGACGTGTTCGCCGCGGCGCGGTACCGCGGCGTCGTGGCCCTCGGCGCGCTCGAACAACAGTGTCGCCACGTTCGGGTCGACGAACGGCATGTCGCAGGCGACGACGAGTGCGTACTCGTCGCCGACGGCGCGGAGTCCCGTTCGGATCCCCGCGATCGGCCCCTCGTCCGGTTCCGGGTCCTCCGCGTACGTCACCGGACGCTCGTACCCCGCCAGCGCCTCCCGGATCGCCGCCGTCTGGTCCGTCCGGCAGTTCACCACCAGGGCGTCCACGGCGGGCGCTATCCGGTCGGCGACCCGGCGGATCATCGGCGTCCCGGCCAGTTCCGCCACGGCTTTGTCCGCCTCGCCGAACCGCGTCGAGCGCCCGCCGGCGACGATCACGCCCGTTGACATCGTCCGTGTGTTTCCGTTCCACCCGGGTAACTCACACGGCGAACGCCCCCGGCTAAAATATATTTTAGCTAACATATTTCCCGGGGCGGCCCCGACTGGCTCACATGGAACGACCCTCCGGGCCGGCGACGGCCCACGGCCGAACGGACGCGACGACAGACCACGGCGACGGCACCGCGACGGACGCGCCCGTCGCGAAGACCGGCACCACCACCGTCGGCCTCGCAGCCGCCGACGGCGTCGTCCTCGCGGCCGACCGCCGGGCGAGCCTCGGCGGGCGGTTCGTCGCGAACAAGGGCGTCGACAAGGTCGAGCAGGTCCACCCGACCGCGGCGATGACGCTGTCGGGGTCGGTCGGCGACGCGCAGGCGGTCGTCCGGCAGATCCGCTCCGAGGCGAGCCTCTACGAGACGCGGCGCGGTCGCCCGATGTCGATGGACGCGCTGGCGCGGGTGACCGGCGACCTGCTCCGCGGTGCGCCTGTGACCCCCGTGCTCGGCGGGGTTGACGCCGACGGCTCCCACGTCTACGACCTCGACGGCGGGGGCGGCGTGATGGCCGACGACTACGCCGCGACGGGCAGCGGGATGCAGCTCGCGTACGGCGTCCTCGAACGGCGGTACGACCCGGACGCGAGCCTCGACGACGCGGTCGGCGCTGCGGCCGACGCCATCGCCGCCGCCAGCGAACGCGACAACGCCAGCGGGAACGGCGTGCTGGTCGCCCGTGTCACGGACGACGGCGTGACGTTCGAGCCACACGACGACGCGGCGGAGGTGGCGTAGATGCAGGGACACGATCAGACGGCCTACGACCGCGGCGTCACGGTGTTCTCGCCGGACGGCCGGCTGTATCAGGTTGAGTACGCCCGCGAGGCAGTCACGCGTGGCCACCCCGTCGTCGGCGTCCGGTACGACGACGGCGTCGCCCTCGCGGCGAACGGCCGAAGGCGCTCGCCGCTCCAGGAGGCCGACAGCGTCGAGAAGCTCCATGCCGTCGACGACCACCTCGGGATCGCCACCGCGGGCCACGTCGCCGACGCCCGGCGGCTCGTCGACCACGCCCGCGTGACCGCCCAGCGCGAGCGCCTGCGCTACGGCGAGCCGATGCCCGTCGAGGCGCTCGCCAAGTCGCTGGCCGACCTCGTGCAGGAGACGACTCAGACCGGCGGCGCGCGGCCGTTCGGCGCGGCGCTGCTCGTCGCGGGCGTCGACCGGGACGGCCCCGCGCTGTACGAGGTCGACCCCTCCGGCACGCCGACCGGCTGGCGGGCCGCGGCGGTCGGCGGCGACGGGACGGTCGTCGAACATCTCGAAGGTGCGTACGAGTCGGACCTCGGGGAATCCGGGGCCGTCGAGATCGCGCTGGACGCGCTCCGGACGGACGCGGATGACGAGCTGTCGGACGAGGACGTGGACGTTGCGACGGTGACGGCGGACGGCTACCGGGCGGGTGCGCTCGACTGACCGCGGAACGCTCAGGCCGACGCACCCTCGCTCTCGTCATCGACGGCCGCCGCCTCCGACCCCTCGACGCGCGATTCCTCGGTCACTTCGCTTCGGCCCTCCACCTCCCGCCGCCGGTGCTCCACGACGGTCGCGTCGCGGGCGACGAACAGCTGTAGCTCCTCGTCGTCAAGCCGGGTCGTCACCCGGACACACCACGGCTCCTCGGAGACGACGCGCTCGCGCCACTCGTCGCCGACGTTCCACAGCGGCCGGTCGCGCACGTCGCGGCCGTGGTCGTGGTAGAAGGCGACGACCGCGGGGTGGTTCAGGGTCGCCAGCGTCACCGGACAGCGTAGCCGCGCGCCGCAGGCCTCGCAGGTGAACGTCGCCACCGCGGGCCCCGGGTCGCCCGCCGCCTCCGCTTCCGCGTCGACCGCGCCGCCACACTCCGGACAGACGCCCTCGGAGAACCCGGCGATCCGGTGGCGGTGATGCACGTCGAATGCCCGCGGCAGGTCGTCGCCGTGCGTGTCGTGGCCGCTGGGCGGGAAGGGGAGTTCCAGCACCGCCCGGTCACAGGCGTCGCAGGCGACGGTCGTCACGTTGTCAGCGACCGTCGCGACAAGCGCCGCCTCGCCACAGAGCGGGCAGTCGTCGTCGAGGGGGATCGGGTCGCTGTCCACGCTCTCGGTGTACGTCCCGGCCGCGACGGCGCGGGCGACGCGGAGCCCGGCGTAGGTGAGTTCGTACGACTCCTCGTCCTTCCGGACGTAGCGGTCGGTCAGCTGCCGGAGGTGGTACGAGAAGCCCGCCGTCGTGTCGACATCGGTCGCCTCGAACAGCTCCGAGAACGACCGGCTGGTCGGTCGCCCCTCGTCGTCGACGAGCGCGCGCAGCGCCCTGAGACGCGGCTCGCTTCCGAGCGCCTCGAACGCGGCGTCGGCACCGGCGGGGTCGTCCATGCGCCTCTTTGGCACCCGACGGGTCATAAGCGCTGTGCGACGGCGCTCGCCGGCTGAGTAACTGAAACTGGTTTCGAAACGGCTGTGTTCGACGGCGGATTTAATAACTCCCGGTGGCAACCCTGTGGTATGCTCGCGGACGACTTCGGTCGGGAGGTGACGGGGGTCAGGGTGTCGCTCACCGACCGGTGTAACTTCGACTGCGTCTACTGCCACAACGAGGGGCTGGGCGACACCCGCGGCCCGATGGACCCGCAGGACGACGAGATGACCGCCGACGAAGTCGTCCGCTTCCTCGAGGTCGCCGCGGAGTTCGACGTCGACTCCGTGAAGTTCACCGGTGGCGAGCCGATGCTCCGCGACGACCTGGCGGAGATCGTCCGCCGCACGCCCGACGAGATGGAGGTGTCGATGACGACCAACGGGACGTTCCTCCCCGGACGCGCCGAGGACCTCGTGGACGCGGGGCTCGAACGCGTCAACGTCTCGCAGGACGCGCTGGACCCCGACGACTTCGCGAAGGTGACCAAAAGCGGCGCGTACGAGCAGGTCATCGAGGGCGTCGAGGCCGCCCTCGACGCCGGACTCGACCCCGTGAAGCTCAACATGGTCGTGTTCGAGCAGACCGCGGGGTACGTCCCCGAGATGGTCGATCACGTCGCCGAAAACGAGGGGCTGCAGCTTCAGCTCATCGAGTACATGCCCGAACTGACTGGCCGCCCGGAGTGGGCGGTCGACATCGAGCGCGTCCACGGCTGGCTGGAGGAGCAGGCCGACCGGATCGAGCGCCGCGAGATGCACGGCCGCCGGCGCTACTGGGTGAGCGCGGACGACGGGAGCGCGGCAGCGGGCGACGCGGACGAAGTGGCGGCGGACGGCGACGCCGGGATGGTCGAGATCGTCGACCCCGTCGAAAACAAGTCGTTCTGCGCGAACTGCCACCGCGTGCGTGTCACGCACGAAGGATACCTCAAGGGCTGTCTCAACCGCAACGACGACCTGCGGTCGATGGGCGAGATGACGAAGCCGGAGATCCGCGAGACGTTCCGCGAGACGGTGGCCAACCGCGTCCCCTACTACGGCGAGTACATGGTCGAGAACGAGGACGGCGAGTGGGAGATGAACGAGGAGTACCTGGCGTAAGGCGGCGCGTCGCGCCCGAACTGCTCCCCCTCAATCCCCGCCACGGTTCCCGACCGCTGGGAACCAGCACAACGCTGTTGGCCGTACCGCCGCTATCTCTCGGTGATGACACGGACCGTCGCCGACACGGTCGACTCGATCCTCGAACGCGTCGAGGAGCAGGTCGACGACCCCGACCTCGCCTTCGACGTCCGGACGGCCCGCCAGCTCGTCGTGCTGCTCGGCGAGGAACTTGACCTCGCTCACGAAGCTATCGACGACGCCGACATCGACGAGGGCCTGCGCGAGGACCTCCGGGAACTGGGTTACCTCGACTGAGCGTCGCGAACCCCTTCGATGCAGGCGGTTTTCCCGCGCTGTCCCACGGTCGGTCGCGCCCGGTACTTTCGTGACGCTTAAGTACCCTCCACGGAGTATTCCAGTACGCAATACGATGTAGGGGTACCGGGCCCCGAGTCCGGAAGGGCGACAATAGACACGCGAGTCGTGGTAGCCTAGCCTGGCCCAAGGCGCAGGGTTGCTAACTCTGTGGCGTCAAGCCTCCGGGGTTCAAATCCCCGCCACGACGTCGTACCGAACCGGACTTCCGGTTCGCAGGGGGTTCACCCCGCCGCAACCATCGAAGCGTTTTCAGCGCTTCGACCCAGACACCAGACAAGCTATGAGTGCAGAAGAACCACAGGACGACCCCGAAGACGATGAGGACCTTCGGTACTTCGTCCGCATCGGGCAGACGGACCTCGATGGGACGAAGGCCGTAGAGCGATCCCTCATCGAGATGAACGGCATCGGGCGACGAACAGCCCGCATCATCGCCGACGAGGCCGATGTCGACCGCAAGGCGACGTTCGGCCGCCTCGACGACGACGAGATCGACCGCGTGGTCGACGAGGTGGAGAGCTACGCGGACACGGTTCCGGAGTGGCTCACCAACCGCCGGAACGACTTCTTCTCCGGCGAGACCACCCACGAGACCGGCAACGACCTCTCGATGACCCGCCGGCAGGACATCAACCGGATGAAGATGATCAGTTCCTACAAGGGCGTGCGCCACCAGCGCGGACAGAAGGTCCGCGGACAGCGCACCAAGTCCACCGGCCGTACCGAGGGGACTATCGGCGTCAACGTCGAGGAGATCCGCGAGGAAGCCGCCGAGGAAGAAGCCGCCGAGGAGGGTGGTGAGGAATAATGCCGCTCGGTAGCAAGACGAAGGCCTACGAGACGCCGAACCACCCGTTCCAGGGCGAGCGCATCGCCTCGGAGCACGACCTGGTCGGCCGCTACGGCCTCAAGAACAAGGAGGAACTCTGGCGCGCCCAGTCCGAACTGCGTTCGTACCGCCGCGAGGCGCGGGCGCTGCTCGGTCGCGCACAGGGCGACGCGGAGGTCGCCGCCCAGCGGGGCGACGAGTTCCTCGCCCGCCTGAAGCGCATCGGCGTGCTCGACGAGGAGGACAGCCTCGACGACATCCTGTCCCTGGAGATCAACGACGTGCTCGAGCGTCGTCTCCAGACCGTCGCCTACCGCAAGGGCCTGGCGAACACGCCCGAGCAGGCGCGGCAGTTCATCGTTCACGGCCACGTCGTCGTCGGCGACGCCCGCGTCACGCGGCCGTCGTACAAGGTCGACGTCGACGAGGAGGCTCACGTCGACTTCGACGAGACGAGCCCGCTCGCGGACGAACTCCACCCCGAACGCGCGGAGGAACAATAACATGAGCGAATCCGAAGACGCGAAGTGGGGCATCGCCCACGTGCACGCATCGTTCAACAACACCATCATCACCGTCACTGACCTGACCGGCGCGGAGACGGTCGCGAAGTCCTCCGGCGGCGCGGTCGTCAAGCAGAACCGCGACGAGGCGTCCCCGTACGCGGCCATGCAGATGGCCGAGACGGTGGCCGAGGAGGTGCTGGCGGCCGGCGTCGAGGGCGTTCACGTCCGCGTGCGCGGCCCCGGCGGCAACCTCCAGAAGAGCCCCGGCCCGGGCGCACAGGCGACGATCCGAGCGCTCGCCCGCGCCGGCCTGGAGATCGGTCGCATCGAGGACGTCACGCCGATCCCGCACGACGGGTCGCGCGCCCCCAAAGGGAAGGGCGGATTCTAACCCATGGCTGAGGAGTACGACGTCCAGTTCATCGAACGCGAGGACCGGTCCGCCAGGTTCCTCGTCCGGGGCGTCACGCCGGCCTTCGCCAACGGCATCCGCCGGGCGATGATCGCCGACGTGCCGACGCTCTCGGTCGAGACCGTGCGGGTGATCGAGAACTCGTCGGTGATGTTCGACGAGCAGATCGCACACCGGCTCGGCATGGTGCCGCTGACGACGCCCGCCGACGAATTCGAGGCTGGCGACACGGTCACCCTGAGCATCGACGTGGAGGGGCCGGACACGGCCTACTCCGGTGACCTCGTCAGCGCCGACAGCCAGGTCGAACCGGCCGACGACAACGTGCCGATCATCGACCTGAAGGACGACCAGCGCCTCGAACTGGAGGCCGAAGCGGTGCTCGACACCGGGAAGGACCACGCCAAACACCAGGGCGGGGTCGCGGTCGGCTACCGCCACCTCCAGTACGTCGAGGTCCTCGGCGACGCCAGCGAGTTCGAGGAGCAGGAGTCGAACGTCCTGCGCGGCGTCATCGAGGAGCGCGAGGCCGAACACGCCGACGCCGACGCGGCGAACGGCGACCTCGTGCTCACCGAGTCGTTCGACAACGACCTCTCGGAGCGCTACCCCGGCAAGGAGGTCGCGGTCCACGACGTCGACAACGCGTTCGTGTTCCACGTCGAGACCGACGGCTCGTTCACGGTCGAAGAACTCGTGACCCGGGCGGTCGACACGCTGGAGGACCGGGCGACGGAACTCCGCGACGCGGTCCAACTATAGAGTACAGATGACCCTTCACACCGGTTCCCTGACGGCGGTTCGCCCCTTCGACGGCGACAGCCGCGGGACCCGACTCCGGTCGGCAACCGAAACTGGTTTGAAGGGCCGGCAAGAACGAACGGATGCCTACGAAGGCCCGACGTGCAGGGATAGCCAAGTTAGGCCAACGGCGCAGCGTTCAGGGCGCTGTCTCGTAGGAGTCCGCAGGTTCAAATCCTGCTCCCTGCATCACTTCTTCAATTCAGGAGGTACGTTATGAGTAAGACAAATCCGAGGCTGAGCAGTCTTGTCGCCGAGCTGAAATCGGTGGCGCGAGATGCGGACGCGAACGTCTGGAAGGACGTCGCGGCCCGCCTCGAGAAACCACGCCGTACGCACGCTGAAGTCAATCTCGGCCGCATCGAGCGGTACGCCGAGGAGGACGAGACGGTCATCGTGCCCGGCAAGGTTCTCGGGAGCGGCGCGCTGCAGAAGAGCGTCACCGTCGCCGCCGTCGACTTCTCGTCGACGGCCGAGACGAAGATCGAACAGGTCGGCGAGACCGTCCAGCTCGAACAGGCAGTCGAACAGAACCCCGACGGAACCAACGTGCGGGTGATCCGATGAGTATCGCCGAGTTCGAAGCCGACCTCGTCGTGGATGCGGGCGACTGCATCCTCGGTCGGGTCGCAAGTCAGGTCGCGGAAGCAGCACTGAACGGCGACCGCGTCGCCGTGATCAACGCCGAGGAGGCGGTCATCACGGGCGGCGAGGAGGACATCATGTCCACCTTCCGGAAGCGCCGGGAACTGGGCTCCGACAGCGGGCCGTACTACCCGAAGCGGCCGGACGAGATCCTGAAGCGCTCGATCCGCGGGATGCTCCCCTACAAGAAGCAGCGCGGTCGCGAGGCGTTCGAGAACGTCCGCGTCTACGTGGGCAACCCCCACGACCGCGACGGGGAGATCCTCGAGGGCACGTCGCTGGACCGGCTGTCGAACATCCGTTTCGTCCATCTGGGCGATGTCAGCGAGCAACTGGGTGCTAACGTCACATGGTAACCAACACGAGCGGCAAGAAGAAGACCGCAATCGCCCGCGCCACCGTGAGCGACGGGGACGGTAAGGTCCGTATCAACTCCCAGCCAGTCGAGCTGGTCGAACCGGAGCTCTCGCGCCTGAAGATGCTGGAGCCGTTCCGCATCGCCGGCGACGAGCGCGAGCAGGTCGACGTCGACGTCCGCGTCGAGGGCGGCGGCGTCAGCGGACAGGCCGACGCCGTCCGCACCGCCATCGCTCGCGGCGTCGTCCAGCACCTCGGGGACGCCGAACTCCGCGACGCGTTCATGGAGTTCGACCGCTCCCTGCTGGTCAACGACGTGCGCCAGTCCGAGCCCAAGAAGTGGGGCGGCCCCGGCGCACGGGCCCGCTACCAGAAGTCCTACCGCTAACCATGATGGTCCCAGTCCGGTGTTTCACCTGCGGCAACGTCGTGGGCGAACACTGGGAGGAGTTCAAGGCCCGGTCGCGCGAGGGCGACGAGGACCCGGAGAAGGTCCTCGACGAGCTTGGCGTCGAGCGGCACTGCTGCCGCCGGATGCTCGTGTCGCACAAGGACCTGGTCGACATCGTCGCACCCTACCAGTAATGTCCACCAACGAACGCTTCACACGGTACGAGAAGGCACGCATCCTCGGCGCGCGAGCGCTGCAGGTGTCCTACGGCGCGCCGGTGCTCATCGACACGGACCAGACGGAGCCGATCCTGATCGCCGCCGAGGAGTACGACGCCGGCGTGCTGCCCTTCACCGTCAACAGGGAGATGCAATGACGCTCATCACCACCGTCCGACTGCGCCGCGTGCTCGACTCCCGCGGGAACGCCACCGTCGAGGCCGACGTGCTCACCGAGAGCGGCGGGTTCGGCCGCGTGGCGGCACCCAGCGGCGCGAGCACGGGCGAGTACGAGGCGATCGAACTACCGGCACAGGAGGCCATCGCGAAGGCCCGCGAACTCGCCGTCCCCCGACTGGAGGGGCAGGTGTACGCGGGCAACCAGCGCGACGTCGACGCCGCGCTGCGCGGCGCGGACGGCACCGACGACTTCTCGGAGATCGGCGCGAACAGCGCCGTCGCCATCAGCATGGCCGCCGCGAAGGCCGGTGCCGACGTGCTGGGCGCGCCGACGTACCAGCACCTCGGCGGCACGTTCCGGGGCGAGAACTACCCGACGCCGCTGGGCAACGTTATCGGCGGCGGCGAGCACGCCGCGGACGCGACCCACATCCAGGAGTTCCTCGCCGCGCCGGTCGGCGCGCCGAGCGTCGCCGACGCCGTGTTCGCCAACGCGGCCGTCCACGACGAGGTCGCCGAGATCCTCGACGAGCGCGGCGTCCCCGCGGGCAAGGGCGACGAGGGCGCGTGGGCACCCTCGATCGACGACGCCGACGCGTTCGAGATCATGGACGAAGCCGTCGACACGGTCTCCGACCAGTTCGGCTTCGAGATCGGCTTCGGCCTCGACATGGCCGGTGCCGAACTGTACGACGCCGACGAGGACGGCTACGTCTACGGCGACCGGGTCCGCGACACCGACGAGCAGATCGACTACGTCGCGGAGCTGGTCGACGAGTACGACCTCGTCTACGTCGAGGACCCCCTCGACGAGGACGACTACGAGGGCTTCGCCGAGCTGACCGACCGCGTGGGCGAGCAGACGCTCATCTGTGGCGACGACCTGTTCGTGACGAACACGGCGCGCCTGGGGGACGGCATCGACGCCGGTGCCGGCAACAGCATCCTCATCAAGCCCAACCAGATCGGCACGCTCACCGACGCGTTCGACGCGATCGAACTCGCCGAGGAGCACGGCTACGACGCCGTCGTCTCCCACCGCAGCGGCGAGACGGAGGACGCGACGATCGCACACCTCGCCGTGGCGACCGACGCGCCGTTCATCAAGACCGGCACCGTCGGCGGCGAGCGAACCGCTAAACTCAACGAACTCATCCGCATCGCGGACGACGCACTATGACAGAGAACGACGCAGAACAGGAGGGGCTCGACGCGGCCGAGGAGGAGGTCGACCCGGAGCCGGCGGCAGGTGCCGGTCCGGCGGCCGAGGCCGAGGACGCCGAGCCCGCTGAGGAAGCGACCGCCGAGGACGCCGACGAGGCGACCGAGGACGAACCACAGCTGGACGAGGACGTGATGTCCGACGAGGAGGCCGACCTCCTCATCCCGGTCGAGGATTACCTCGGGGCCGGCGTCCACATCGGGACCCAGCAGAAGACCCAGGACATGGAGCGGTACATCCACCGCGTCCGGACCGACGGGCTGTACGTGCTGGACGTCTCGAAGACCGACAGCCGGATCCGCACCGCCGCGGACTTTCTGGCGAACTACGACCCCGAGCAGATCCTGGTCACGTCCTCGCGCCAGTACGGCCGCTTCCCGGCCGAAAAGTTCGCCGAGGCCGTGGGCGCTCGCGCCCGCACCGGCCGCTTCATCCCGGGCACGCTGACCAACCCCAAGTACGAGGGGTACATCGAGCCGGACGTGCTGGTCGTCACCGACCCCATCGGCGACGCCCAGGCCGTCAAGGAGGCCATCACGGTCGGCATCCCGGTCATCGCGATGTGTGACTCCAACAACAGCCTCGGCAACGTCGACCTCGTCGTCCCCACGAACAACAAGGGGCGCAAGGCGCTGTCGGTCGTCTACTGGCTGCTCGCCAACGAGACGCTCGACCGCCGCGGGGCCGAGCCCGCCTACTCGCTCGACGACTTCGAGAGCGGGATTTAACGTTTCGCGCTTCGACTCGTTTTCCGTTCTCCACCCCCGGCAGCGGTCGCTCCGCCGCACGGCCGTCGCCCGCCCGCCGGCCACACGATTAAGCCGCTGTAGTCCCTAGCCGTGTCGATGGCAGGCACACCCCCCGGACCGAACGGGGAACCGCTGTTCGGCGACAGCCGGCGCTACGCGCGGGACCCGTTCGGGTTCATTTCGGCGCTGGAGGAGACGTACGGCGACGTGTCGCGGTTCGACATGGGGCCGCTCGACACCTACGTGCTGTGTGCGCCCGAGGCGATCGAGCGCGTGCTCGTCTCCGAGGCCGACAAGTACCGGAAACCCGACTTTCAGGGCGACGCGCTCGGCGACCTGCTCGGGGACGGGCTCCTGCTCTCGGAGGGCGACACCTGGGAGCGCCAGCGCGATCTGGCTCAACCCGCGTTCTCGATGCGCCGCCTCTCCGGGATGGCCGACCGGGTCACCGACCACGCCGAGGCCCGGATCGAGCCGTGGGCGGACGGGGCGACGGTCGACGCCGAGGACGAGATGACCCGCGTCACGCTCGATGTGATCCTCGATCTGATGATGGGCGTTCGGCTCTCCGAGGAGCGCGTCCGGACGGTCCAGGAGCAACTGGAGCCGCTCGGCGCGCGGTTCGAGCCGGACCCGATCCGCTTCGCCGCCCCGGAGTGGGCCCCGATGCCGGGCGACGCGGAGTTCGAGCGGGCCGTCGACGCGCTCGACGACGTGCTGGACGAGATCATCGCAACACGGCAGGGGACGACGGGCGACGAGGACGGCCCGATGGACTTCCTCTCGGTCCTGCTACGCGCCCGGGACCGCGGCGAGCAGTCGGCCGACCAGCTCCGCGACGAGATGATGACGATGCTGCTCGCGGGCCACGACACGACCGCGCTCACGCTCACGTACACCTGGTTCCTGCTCTCGGAGCACCCCGAGGCCGAGCGACGGGTCCACGAGGAGGTCGATACCGTGCTCGACGGCGACCGCCCCGGCTGGGAGCACGTCCAGCAGTTCGACCACGTCGAGCGCGTGATCCAGGAGGCGATGCGACTCTACCCGCCGGTGTACACGATCTTCCGGGAGCCGACGGTCGACGTGGAGCTTGCGGGGTACGAGATCGACGCCGGGACGACGCTGATGCTCCCCCAGTGGGGGGTCCACCGCTCCGAGCGGTTCTGGGACGACCCCGAGGCGTTCGACCCGGATCGGTGGCTGCCCGAGCGGTCCCGCGACCGGCCGCGGTTCGCGTACTTCCCGTTCGGCGGCGGGCCGCGACACTGCATCGGGAAGCACCTCGCGATGCTGGAGGCGCAACTGATCGTCGCGACCGTCGCCAGCGAGTACCGACTGGAGTACGTCGGCGAGACGCCGCTCGACCTGTTGCCCTCGCTGACCGCCCACCCGCGGCAGACAATGTCGATGCAGGTCACGGAGCGGTCCGAAAACTCCTAACCCCCTCGGTCCGCACGGGCCGGTATGACTGTCTCCAGCGCTCCCGGGAAGGTGTACCTGTTCGGGGAGCACGCGGTCGTCTACGGCGAGCCGGCGGTCCCCTGCGCGATCGAACGCCGCGCGCGGGTCACCGCCGAGAAGCGGAGCGACGGGAAGCTCCTGGTCCACGCCGAGGACCTCTCCCTCGACGGCTTCACCGTCGAGTACAGCGGCGAGTCCGAGACACATCCGGACGTGGACGTCTCCGAGTCGCTCCTGGAGGCGGCCATGGGCTACGTCGACGCCGCCGTCGCGCAGGCCAGGGACGCCGCCGACGCGCCCGACGCCGGGTTCGAGGTGACCATCGAGAGCGACATTCCGCTCGGGGCCGGGCTCGGCTCCTCCGCGGCGGTCACCGTCGCGGGCATCGACGCCGCGACGCGGGAACTGGGCGTCGAACTCGCCCCCGAGGAGCTCGCCGACCGCGCCTACCGCGCCGAGTACGAGGTCCAGGACGGGCAGGCCTCGCGGGCCGACACCTTCTGCTCGGCGATGGGCGGGGCGGTCCGCGTCGAGGGCGACGACTGCCGCCGGATCGACGCGCCCGACATCCCGTTCGTCATCGGCTTCGACGGCGGCGCGGGCGACACCGGGAAGCTCGTCGCGGGCGTCCGCGAGCTCCGCGAGGAGTACGGCTTCGCCGCCGACACCGTCGGGACCATCGGGGACATCGTCTCGGAGGGCGAGCGCGTGCTCGCCGCCGCCGAGAACCCGGACGGCGACTGGATCGCGGAGCTCGGCGACCTGATGGACTTCAACCACGGCCTGCTGGAGTCGCTCGGCGTCTCCTCGCGCTCGCTGGACGCGATGGTGTGGGCCGCCCGCGACGCCGGCGCGTACGGCGCGAAGCTCACCGGCGCGGGCGGCGGCGGCTGCATCGTCGCGCTGGACGAGACCGAGGAGACGGAGACGGCGCTCAAGTTCACGCCCGGCTGCGAGGAGGCGTTCCGCGCCGAACTGGCGACCGAGGGGGTGCGTCGGGAGTGATCGTCCTGAAGCTCGGCGGGAGCGTAATCACCGAGAAGGACCGCCCGGAAACGCTCGACGGCCCGGCGCTGGACCGGGCGGCGGACGCCGTCGCCGACGCGGACGAGGACCTAGTCGTCGTCCACGGGGCCGGGAGCTTCGGCCACCACTACGCCGAGAAACACGGGACGTCGACGACCGAGGGAACGCACGACCCGGACGCGGTGCTGGACATCCACGGGGCGATGACGACGCTGAACCGCTTCGTGATCTCGCGGCTACGGGCGCGGGACGTGCCCGCGCTCCCGGTGCATCCGCTCTCGGCCGCCTCGCGCGACGACGGCGGTCGGCTGTCGCTGCCGACCGAACAGGTGGCGACGATGGTCGGCGAGGGGTTCGTGCCGGTGCTCCACGGTGACATGATCGCTCACGAGGACGAGGGGACCACCGTCCTCTCGGGTGACGAAGTCGTGACGCGCGTCGCCGCGGCCCTGGACGCGGACCGCGTCGGCGTCTGCTCGACCGTGCCGGGCGTGCTGGACGCCGACGGGGACGTGGTAGACACCGTCGAGGCGTTCGCGGACGTGGCCGACGCAGTCGGCGAGAGCGAAGCGACCGACGTGAGCGGCGGGATGGCCGGGAAGGTGCGGGAACTGCTCGCGCTCTCCCAGCCTGCCTCCGTGTTCGACCTGGACGGACTCGACGCGTTCCTCGCCGGCGAGGCCCCTGGAACGACGATCCACGGGGATTGATGGGCGAACCGGCGACGCAAACCACCCGCGGAGCGACGCGTCGCGCGACCGCTCACCGCTCCGCGGTGAACTCCCAGCGCATGGCCCTGGCTGGTTCCGTCCCCCGTTGTAAACCTGTGGACGTGCGAGTTCGGTGTCGCGCCCGCCAACCCACGCAGTTTTTAACACCAGGGTGTGTAGAGGTCAGTAACGGAAACCCGCGGGCAAGTGTGGAACGCCGTCTTGCCGTGCTGTGGGCCTGCTGGCCCTGCGTTCCACATAGCGGGTGCGTGGCCGACGTGCTGTAAGACGCCGGGGTCGACGTATCCGTCCCCCGTGGGGAGTTTCAGTGAGCGACATCGCCACGACGCCGTGGCTTTCAATGCTCGGATCAAACCATGGAAATCGAAATCGCAACCATCGGCGGCTACGAAGAAGTCGGCCGGCAGATGACTGCCGTCCGCGCAGGCGACGACGTCGTCGTCTTCGACATGGGTCTGAACCTCTCGCAGGTTCTGATCCACGACAACGTCGAGACCGAGAAGATGCACAGCCTCGACCTGATCGACATGGGCGCCATCCCCGACGACCGGGTGATGAGCGAACTCGAAGGTGACGTGAAGGCGATCGTGCCGACGCACGGCCACCTCGACCACATCGGCGCGATCAGCAAGCTCGCGCACCGCTACAACGCGCCCGTCGTCGCCTCGCCGTACACGATCGAGCTGGTCAAACAGCAGATCGAGAGCGAGCAGAAGTTCGGGGTCGAGAACAACCTCGTGAAGATGGAAGCGGGCGAGACGATGAGCATCGGCGAGCGCAACGAACTCGAGTTCGTGAACGTCACGCACTCGATCATCGACGCGATCAACCCGGTGCTGCACACGCCCGAGGGGGCGATCGTGTACGGGCTGGACAAGCGGATGGACCACACGCCGGTCATCGGCGACCCCATCGACATGAAGCGGTTCCGGGAGATCGGCCGCGAGGACAACGGCGTCCTCTGTTACATCGAGGACTGTACCAACGCCAACAAGAAGGGCCGTACCCCCAGCGAGTCCGTCGCGCGGCGGCACCTGAAGGACGCGCTGTACAGCATGGAGGACTACGACGGCGGCATCGTCGCCACGACGTTCTCCAGCCACATCGCGCGCGTCCGGAGCCTCGTCGAGTTCGCCAAGGACATCGGCCGCCAGCCGGTGTTGCTGGGACGCTCGATGGAGAAGTACTCCGGCACCGCGGAACGCCTCGACTTCGTCGACTTCCCGGAGGACCTGGGGATGTTCGGCCACCGCAAGTCCGTCGACCGGACGTTCAAGCGGATCATGAAGGAGGGCAAGGAGGACTACCTGCCCGTCGTCACGGGCCACCAGGGCGAGCCACGCGCGATGCTCACCCGGATGGGTCGGGGCGAGACGCCGTACGAACTGGACGACGGCGACAAGGTCGTCTTCTCGGCCAGGGTCATCCCGGAGCCGACCAACGAGGGCCAGCGCTACCAGTCCGAGCGCCTGCTGAAGATGCAGGGCGCGCGCATCTACGACGACATCCACGTCTCCGGCCACCTGAACCAGGAGGGTCACTACGAGATGCTCGACGCGCTCCAGCCACAGCACGTCATCCCGGCTCACCAGGACATGAGCGGCTACTCCTCGTACGTCAACCTCGCGGAGAACGAGGGGTACAAGCTGGGCCGCGACCTGCACGTCACCCGCAACGGCAACCTGATCCAGCTGGTCGAGTAGAGTCATGACAAGCCCTGAGGCGCGCGAGGAGACGGTGCTGTCGGCGGTCGCGGAGCGACGCGAACTGGTCAACGACGCCATCGAGGAGTCGCTCCCGGTCGAGGAGCCGGAGCGACTGTACGAGGCGTCCCGCTACCTGCTGGACGCCGGCGGGAAGCGCCTCCGGCCGACCGTGCTGCTGACCGTCGCCGAGGCGCTCGGCGACGAGTCGCCGGCGACGGCCGATTACCGGGCGTTCCCGGACCTCACGGACGGGGTCGTCGACGTGATGGCCGCTGCCGTGAGCGTCGAGGTCATCCAGTCGTTTACCCTGATCCACGACGACATCATGGACGACGACGACCTCCGGCGCGGCGTCCCGGCGGTCCACCGCGAGTACGACGTTGAGACGGCGATACTGGCCGGCGACACGCTGTACTCGAAGGCGTTCGAGATCATGCTGGACACCGGCGCGCCGGCCGAGCGGTCCGTCGAGGCGCTGGACGTGCTCGCCAACACCTGCACGCAGATCTGCGAGGGGCAGTCCCTCGACGTCGAGTTCGAGAGCCGCCGCGACGTGCTCCCCGACGAGTACCTCGGGATGGTCGAGCAGAAGACCGCGGTCCTGTACGCGGCCAGCGCCGCGCTGCCGGCCATCCTGCTCGGCGCGGACGACGAGACGGTCGACGCGCTGTACGGCTACGGGCTGGACGTGGGCCGCGCGTTCCAGATCCAGGACGACGTGCTCGACCTGACGGTGCCGAGCGACCGGCTCGGCAAACAGCGCGGGAGCGACCTCGTGGAGAACAAGCGGACGCTGATCACGCTCCACGCGCGCGAACAGGGGATCGATGTGGACTCGCTCGTCGACACCGACGACGTCGACGCCGTCACCGAGGCGGAGATCGACGAGGCCGTCGCCGCCCTGGCGGACGCGGGAAGCATCGATTACGCGAAAGAGACCGCCGAGGAACTGGTCGAAAACGGGAAAGACAGGCTCACGGTCCTGCCCGACAACGACGCCCGGCGGCTGCTGGAGCAGATCGCCGACTACCTGATCGAGCGCGGCTATTAAAGCCGCCACTTCTCCCCGTTCGCCGCCCGGATAGCGGCGCTACTCGTCGCCCGACGGTCCGTCCTCGTCGACCCAGTAGTCAACCGCGTCGTCGGCCCGGTAGTATCCGTGGACCGTTCGCTCCGCCTCGCTCCCGGGCGCTGACCCGGCGAACACGCCCACTTTGCCGGAGTCGGGATACACCGTCACGTCCGGGTCGTCCATCGTCGACACCATCAGGTAGCGGAGCGGTTCGTCCGAGTCGTTGATGACGCGGTGGCCGCTGTCCTCGCCGGGCGGCAGTGCGACGTAGTCGTCGGTCTCCAGCGGGACGCGCTCCCCGTCGAGCCGGAGTGATCCCTCCCCCGAGAGCACGAAGATGGCCTCCTCGTTGCCGGTGTGGTAGTGGTACGGCCACGACCGCCGGCCCGGCGGGATGCGGTAGAGGCTGCAGCCGATCCGGTCTCCGTCGGCCGCGGCGGCGAGCTTTCGGCGTTCGAACGCCGTGTCGCCGCGCTCGGTGCGGGCCGGCTCCACGTCCTCGGCGTTGACTTTTCCCATGACGGATCGTAGTATGCCGCCGACAAGTAGGTTGGTGGGGGCGCGGTCAGTCGGTCGGCGTCTCGTCCGAAGCGTCGTCTCTCCCGTCGTCGGGGTCGTCCTCCCCGCCGCCGGGGATGTCCGTGGACCCGTCCGCCACCGGGGCCTCGTCGTCGTCGTCCTCGGCACCCTCGTCGGGGACGGCGTCGTCGCCCGGCTCGACGCCCGTCGGCGGCGGTACCGACGCCCCCGCGGTCAACGGCTCCCCGCGCACGAGCTCCGGCAGGACGATCCGGGCGAACTCCACGACGAGCACGAGCAGGAGTGGCCCGAGGAAGATGCCGTACCAGCCAAAGAGGAGCGGGCCGAAGATGTAGGCGAACAGAACGAGACCGACGTGCAGGTCACGGCCGGAGATGTAGGGCCGCAGGAGTACCTCGGGGACGGTGTCGACCACGACGAACGTGACGACGGCGAAGACGGCACCGAACCAGAGCAGGGCTGGGTTCGTCGCCGCCGCGACGGCGAGCAGGTACAGCGCGGCGGGCACCCAGATTATCTTCATCCCCACGACGGGGACGAGGCTGCCGACGCCGGTCAGCAGACCGAGCAGGGTGGGGGCCGGCACGGCGAGTTCGGCCGGCGAGACCAGATCGAGCGCGTTGTAGGCGACCGTCGCCACCGCGGCGTTGGCCGCCGCAAAGAGGATGTTGCCGAAGTAGATCGACTCCATGTTGCGGTCGACTGCGGTGAGGAAGGCGTCGGCGGTCGACCCCTCGCCGGCGAACTCCTCGCGGACCCACCCGGCGAGGCGGCGGTCGTCGCGAAGGAGGTAGAAGGCGACGGTCAGCGCGATGAAGAGGTGGACGGCGACGTTGACGACCACCCCGAGCGAGCTTGCGACCGCCGACGCCGCGTCGAGTGCGTTTCCGGGCGACGCGACGGCACCGAGACGGCCCGGGTCGGCAACGAGGTCGGAGACCAGTTGCTGGGGGTCCTGCAGCCACGCGGCGTCGACGTACGGTTCGAGCGCGCTCGTGTACCCCTCCGGGACCGCGTCGTCGGCCTCCCGTGCGGCGATGACGACGGCGTAGCCGAGCACCAGCAACACCGGCAGCGCGATGGTCGACAGCGAGACGATGGCCGCGAGCGACGGTGGACTGATCCGCCGGCGTGTGCGGCGGTGGATCCGCCGCGTCGCGTAGTAGACGAACAGGCCGAGGACCAGCGTGCCGACGTACGTGTACGCGACGAAGGCAAGCGCCGCGAAGAGGGCGACGGCGACGAGCCACCATGCGACACGTCCGCGTCCGGGCGTCGTCCCGGTCGATGCCATACCCTGCGTACCCAGGGGAGTCACAAGTAGGTCGGGGAAAATCCACGGGGGTTTAGTCGGCCGGGCCAGTAGCCGGGGGTAATGAACGAGGACCTCCGAGCGGCGATCGAGCGGGAGGCGGAGAAACACGCCCTGCTCAACGCGGTGAAACACGAGAGCGACCCGGACGTCGGGGCGATCATGGGCCCGCTGATGGGCGACAACCCCGAGTTCCGGGAGCACGGCGACGAGATCCCGGGCGTCGCCGGCGGGGTCGTCAGCGAAGTCGGCGGCCTCTCCCACGAAGAGCGCATCGCACGGCTGGAGGAGATCGCACCCGACGAACTGGACGAGATCCTCGCCGAGGACGAGGGCGACGACCGCGCCCTCCCCGACCTCCCGAATGCGGACGAGTACGACGAGGTCCGGATGCGCAGCGCCCCGAACCCAAACGGCCCGTGGCACATCGGTCACGCACGGATGCCAGCCGTCATCGGGACGTACAGGGACCTGTACGACGGCTGGTTCTGCGTCCGCTTCGACGACACGGACCCCGAGACCAAGCGCCCGGACCTCGACGCCTACGACGACATCCTGGAGGACATCGAGTATCTCGGCTTCGAACCCGACGCCGTCTACCGGGCCAGCGACCGGATGGAGACGTACTACGAGCACGCCCGCGACCTCATCGAGGCCGGCGGCGCGTACACCTGCTCGTGTCCGCAGGGGGAGTTCTCCGACATGAAAAACAGCGGCGAGGCCTGCCCTCACAGGGAGAAAGACGCCGAGACGACGCTGTCGGAGTTCGAGTCGATGGTCGACGGCGAGTACGACAGCGGCGAGATGGTGCTCCGCGTTCGCACTGAAATCGAGCACAAGAACCCCGCGCTCCGGGACTGGGTGGCGTTCCGGATGATCGATACGCCACACCCCCGCGAGGAGGCCAGCGACTACCGCTGCTGGCCGATGCTGGACTTCCAGAGCGGCGTGGACGACCACCTGCTCGGGGTCACGCACATCATCCGGGGCATCGACCTGCAGGACTCCGCGAAACGCCAGCGCTTCGTCTACGACTACTTCGGCTGGGAGTACCCCGAGGTCCTCCACTGGGGCCACGTCCAGATCGACGCGTTCGACGTGAAGATGTCGACCTCCCGGATCAAGGAACTCATCGAGGCCGGCGAACTCGACGGCTGGGACGACCCGCGTGCGCCGACCGTCGCCGCCTTCCGCCGCCGGGGGATCCGCGGTGAGGCGATCACCGAGGCGATGGTGGAACTGGGGACCTCCACGAGCGACGTGGACTTGGCGATGAGCGCCGTCTACGCGAACAACCGCGAACTGGTCGACGACGACGCGAACCGCTACTTCCTCGTCCGCGATGGCGGCGACTACGACGCCGTCACGCTCCCGCTGGCCGGCGACGCGCCGAGCGAGGCGACGCCGCCGGTTCACCCGGAACACGAGGACCGCGGCACCCGGTCGATCCCGGTCGGTGACGCCGTCCGCCTGGAGTCCCGCGACCTCCCGGCCGAGGGCGAGACGCTCTGGCTGAAGGGGTACGGCCCGGTCGAGTACACCGGGGACGGACTGCGCTACACCGACGACGACATCTCGGTGGTCCGCGAGGGCGACGCCGACGTGGTCCACTGGGTGCCCGCCGACGGCGCGGTGCCGACCCGGCTCCGGACGCCCGAGGGCGACGTGACGGGGTACGCCGAGCCGTCGTTCGCCGACACCGAAGTCGACGGAATGGTTCAGTTCGTCCGCGTCGGCTTCGCGCGGGTCGACGCCCACGGCGACGAGGAGTCGGTCGCGTACTTCGCCCACGAGTAGAACTGTAGCGGGCGCGGGAGACTCGCCGGCTACGCCCGCTCGTGGACCACACCGGCGGCGAACCCGGTCCACGCGAGCACCAGCCCGAGCACGCCGGACGCGATGTTGTCCGAGGATCCAGCGCCGATCAGCAGCGCGAGCGTGCCGAACGTGGCCGCGCCGGCGAACGCGCCCGCCGCCCAGTTCGGGCTGTCTCTTCGCTCCCGGAACGGGGCGGGGTCGGCGAGGACGAGGGCCGCGCCGACGAAGGAGACGACGGCGATGCCGGCGAGGAGGGGGAGCGTCCAGCCCTCGTCGGGGGTGAGCGCGACGCCGCCAGCGAGGGCGGCGGCGACGACGGTAGCGGTCGCGTACCGCGGTGCGGGGTCCATGTGGTCACGATCGCGGGCGGTGGCCTAATGGTTTGTGCGGCGACGGGTTAGAGGAAGACGACCAGCACGAACGCGACCAGCATCGTCGCGGTGAGCAGCACCTGCGCGACCGCGGAGCCGAGCATCCCGACGGTGGCGAACAGCGCCGCCCGCGCGCCGGCCGTCCGGGACCGGCCCCGGTACGCCTCCACGAGGAACACGGTCAGCGCGACGGCGACGAGCGCGCCGAGCGGTCCCGTCGCCAGCAGCGCGACGACGCCGACGACCCCGGCAGCGACCGACGCCAGCCACGACGCGCCGCCGGCCTTCGCGGAGATGGCCCCGGCGAAGTAGTCCACGGCGACCGCCAGCGCGCCGACGGCGACGAGCGCCGCCAGGGTCAGCCCCGACGGCACGTCGAGATACCACCAGTGGAGGACGACCGCGCCCGTCGACAGCAACGCGCCCGGCACCAGCGGCACGACGCTTCCGACGACGCCCGCGACGAGCAACGCGACCGCGAGGAGGGTGACCGTCTCGACCATGCACCCGGGTTCGACCGCGTCCCGGAAAGGCCTGACTAGACGGGTCTGGCGGAGCGAGTCGTATTCGTCGCGGTCCGTCGGTCAGGACAGTCGCGCCGCGAGGTCGGCCTCGGTGACGATGCCGACCGTCTCGCCGTCCTCGGTGACCATGATTGCCTTGTAGTGGTCCAGCAGGCTGCTGATCTCGTCGAGCGTCGCGCTCCTGGAGACGGTGGGGAACGACTCGCTCATGTACTCGCGCACCGGCTCGCCGCGGGCGTCCTCGTCGGCGTGGACCAGGTCGCTCTCGCTGATGCTCCCGACCGGGATCCCCTCCTGGATGACCGGTAGCTGGGAGTACGCCTCCTCCTCCATCTTCCGGACGGCGTCTCGGAGTTCGTCGTCCGGCGAGACGTTGATCACCGTCTCGTGCATCAGGTCCTCGGCGCGGACGATACCGCCCTCGGCGGCCTCCAGCGCGTTGACGATCCGCCGGAGCGTCGACAGCCGCGGGTCCACGTCGCCCCCCTCGATGCGGGCGATCAGCGGCTGTGACACCTCCGCGCGCTCGGCGAGTTCGCTCTGGGTCAGTCCGAGTTCGTTCCGTCGCTCCCGCAGGTCGGCGGGCGTCGGCAGGTCCATGCCGGTGGATTACTTTCGGTTATAAAATAAGCTTTGGGTCACTCCCCGTCGAGTTCGTCCTCGTCCTCGTACTCGATGGTCTCGACGACCGACAGCGGTACGTCGCGCAGCGCGCCGCCGACCTCGCTTTTGGCGATGCGCTGGGCATGCTCCTGGCTGTCGGCGTTGAACACCTTCATCTCCAGCACCAGCCCCACAAGCGCCGTGTCGGCGGCGATGAAGGCGGAGTCGAACGGCTCGCCGCAGGCCGGACAGCCCGTCGCGCCCACGTCGACCTCCACGTAGTCCATGTCCTGCTCGTTCAGTCGCTTGCCGGCCTCGCTGACCGCGACGCCGATGGCGTCGTCGACCGCTTCCACGTCACGAACCAACCAGGCCGCCTCCATCACGACGAGATAGTTGCTCATGGGTACGTCTGTGGCCCGGAGGGTTTCCCCCTTTTCGGTTCGTCCCCGCCGCGCTCGACCGCGCACGTCAACGGGATAATGCTCATAACTTATAGCAATCCCCGGCGTTGGCGGGCGGGTACGTACCGATGACTCGACACGAATCCGCCCGAAGACGGGTTCGATACAAGTCCAGTTGAATCGCACGACGTGACGGGGGTCGAACCCGAACGAACTATCGGGACCGTCCCGGTTCGTCGGCAAGACTTATATACGACCCCCGGCTGGGGACGGCTGAAGTTCAATGATACAACGGGTGTATCGGGCAACGCTACTCGCCCTGTACCAGATCAGCCTCGCAGTCGGCATCCTCCTGATGCCGCTCGCGCTCGTCGCGAACCGCGCCGGCCTCACGCTGCCGGTCCACAAGCTCATCGACCGCCTCGACGCCGCATACGAGGGCGTCCGCGACGCCTGATCCGGTCGCCCCGGCGGCGAGTCCGAACGTTGCACTTTTTATGCGTCCGGGGAGAACCAACGAGCAATGCGTACGCCTATGCAGGAGTCCGAGTTCTCGCGGAACCGGGATCGGCTCTCGGGGACCCACGCCGGCCCCTTCGAGCCGGAAGTCGGGACGCTGCCGGAGAACTCCGTGACCGAGGAGGACATCGAGAACGTGAGCAAGACGGGGACGACGACGGTCGGCCTCGTCACCGCTGACGGCGTCGTCATCGCGACGGACATGCGGGCGAGCCTCGGCGGCCGGTTCGTCTCGAACAAGAACGTCCAGAAGGTCGAGCCGATCCACGACACGGCGGCGCTGACCCTCGTGGGTTCGGTCGGCGGCGCGCAGTCGTTCATCCAGAACCTCCGCGCCGAGGCGAACCTGTACGAGGCGCGCCGCGGCGAGTCGATGAGCATCAACGCGCTGTCCACGCTTGCGGGTAACTTCGCCCGTGGCGGCCCGTTCTTCGCCATCAACCCCATTCTGGGCGGCGTCGACGACGACGGCCACCACGTCTACTCGATCGACCCCGCTGGCGGCGTCATGGCCGACGACTACACCGTCACCGGCTCGGGGATGCAACTGGCCTACGGCGTCCTCGAACAGGAGTACGAGGAGGGACTCTCGAACGAGGAAGCCAAGACCGTCGCCGCTCGGTCGGTCAAGAGCGCCGCCGAGCGCGACACCGGCTCCGGCAACGGCGTGTTCCTCGCCGAGATCACCGACGATGGCGTCGACATTCACGGCCACACCGACTTCGACGAGGTCCTGTAGCCGCCGCGACTCGCGACGTTTTTTCACCGAGAACGCCGAACCGGGGCGCATGAAGACGATCAAGGACAGCGTCCACGACCACATCACGGTCGACGGCGTGGCCCGGGACCTGCTTGATACCCCCGCAGTCCAGCGACTCCGCCGGATCAAACAGCTCGGCACGGTGTCGCTGGTGTACCCCTCCGCGAACCACACGCGCTTCGAGCACAGCCTCGGCGTCTACCACCTCGCCTGCGAGGCGCTGGACCAGCTCGGCGTCTCCGGCGACCGGGCCGCCCGCGTCGAGGCCGCCGCCCTCCTGCACGACGTGGGCCACAGCCCGTACAGCCACAACGTCGAGGCGCTGCTCCACCGGCGGACCGGCAAGTACCACGACGACGTCCACGACCTGATCGCGGGCGGTGCGGTCGGGGAGGTCCTCCGCGACCACGACATCTCGCCGGACGCCGTCGCCGACCTGGTCGCCGGCGACGGCCGGTTCGGCCAGATCGTCTCGGGCGAACTCGACGTGGACCGGATGGACTACCTCGTCCGGGACGCCCACCATACCGGGGTCCCGTACGGCACGATCGACCACGAGCGCCTGATCCGCGAGCTGACGTTCGAGGGCGGCGAACTGGTGCTGGCCGAGGGCAACGTGCAGGCCGCCGAGAGCCTGCTGGTCGCGCGGGCGCTGATGAACCCGACCGTCTACAGCCACCACGTCGCCCGGATCAGCAAATCGATGCTCCGGCGCGGGACCGAGCGCCTGCTCGACGAGGCGGGGTACGACGCCACCGAGGTTCGCCGGCTGGACGACCCCGGTCTGCTGTCGGCGCTCCGGGCCGAGCCGGAGACCGAGCGCGTCGCCGAGCGGCTCTGCAACCGCGACCTGTTCAAGCGCGCGCTGTGGGTCGAACTGGAGGACGTGCCGGAGGGCGTCATCACGGCGGACCACGACGCGATCCGGGAGTTCGAACACGAGATCGCGGCGGCCGCCGACCGCGACCGCGAGGACGTGATCCTCGACGTGCCCGCCCGCCCGGAGATGACCGAGAGTTCGACCCGCGTCGTCGTCAGCGGCGAGATCCGCCGCCTCGACCAGCAGTCGCCGCTGGTCGAGGCGCTGCGGGCGGCACAGCGCTCCCAGTGGCGGCTCGGCGTGTACGCCCCCGAAGGCAAGACGGACCGCGTCGGCCGCGCCGCCGTGGAGACGCTCGGACTCGACATCGACGGCGCGCTCGTCAACGAGCGCCGGAGCGGGTGGAACACCCGGCTCGACGAGTTCGCCGAGCGGTAGCCGCTCGGCCGAGCCACTCATTACGGAGTCCTCACAACGCCCGTACATGGAGCTAGAGGGGACGATACTTCGGGGTCGCGAGTTCGACCCCGTCGAGGGACGGGTCGTCGTCGAGGACGGCGAGATCGCGGCCGTCGAGGAAACGTCGGTCGAGAGCGACGCCATCGTCTGTCCGGCGTTCGTCAACGCCCACACCCATCTGGGCGACTCGATCGCCAAGGAGGCCGGCCGCGGTCTCACGCTGGAGGAACTGGTCGCGCCGCCGGACGGCCTGAAACACCGGCTGCTGCGGCAGGCCGACCGGTCGGAACTGGTCGACGGGATGCGGCGCTCGCTCCGGTTCATGGAGTCGACCGGCACCGCGGCGACGGTCGAGTTCCGCGAGGGCGGCGTCGAGGGCGTGTACGCCATCGAGGAGGCCGCCGAAGGCCTCGGGATCGACCCCGTCGTGCTGGGCCGCGAGACGGTCGACGCGATGGCGGCGGCCGACGGCTTCGGCGCGAGCGGCGCGAACGACGCCCACTTCGACCACGAGCGCCGGGAGACCCGCGAGGCCGGCAAGCTGTTCGGCATCCACGCCGGCGAGGTCGACGAGAGCGACATCAACCCGGCGATGGACCTGGAGCCGGACTTCCTCGTCCACATGGTTCACCCCGAGCCGATCCATCTGGAGCGGCTGGCCGACACCGAGATCCCGGTCGTTCTCTGCCCGCGCTCGAACCTAGTCACGGACGTCGGGCTGCCGCCGGCTGCGGCGCTGGCCGAGCGCACGACGCTCGCGCTGGGGACGGACAACGTGATGACCAACAGCCCGTCGATGTTCCGCGAGATGGCGGTTGCCGCCAAGGTCCTCGACCTGTCGGCCCCCGAGGTGCTGCGGATGGCGACCGTCAACGGCGCGGAGATCGCGGGTCTGAACTGTGGGCTGGTCGAACCGGGACGGGACGCGAAGCTGCTGGTGCTCGACGGCGACTCCGACAACCTCGCCGGCGTGCGTGACCCCGTCCGGGCCGTCGTCCGCCGGGCCGGTGCGAGCGACGTGGACCGCGTCGTGCTGTAGCCGGGGGCGCGGAGGGTTTTTATCACCCCCTGTCCTATGCCACTCCATACCACGATGTACGACCGGATCCTCGTCCCGACGGACGGCTCCGAGGGCGTCGAGCGGGCCATCGAACACGCCATCGACCTGGCGGTCGCCCACGGAGCGAGCGTCCACGCGGTGTACGTCGTCAACTCGGCGAGCTACGGCACCATCCCGATGGAGACGTCCTGGGAGGGGATCGCCGACGTGCTCCGGGACGAGGGGGAGTCGGCGCTCGACCGCGTTCGCACCCTCGCCGACGAGGCGGGCGTCGAAGTCGAGACGGCACTGCTCGACGGCTCGCCGAGCAAGGAGGTCGTCCGCTACGCCGACGCCGAGGGCTGTGACCTGATCGTGATGGGGACCCACGGCCGGGGGGGTATCGACCGACTGCTTCTGGGGAGCGTCGCCGAACGCGTCGTGCGCTCGGCGGACGTGCCCGTCCTGACGGTCCGGGTCAGCGGCGACGGCGAGGACCGGCAGGAGCCGTCGGTCGTCGAGGACGCCGAGGGGTAGCTACTCCGCCGGCCGGAGGTGTTCGCAGTCGCCGGCGTGGACGCGGCGCTCGCCGTCGTCCGTCGCCACGACCAGCGTCCCGGGTGATTCGATGTCGACCGCCTCGCCGACGACATCGCCGGTCGGCGTCTCGACGCGGACGCGCCTGCCGAGGGTCAGCGCCTGTTCGCGCCACGCGTCCAGTACGGCGTCGGAGTCCCCGAGCAGGTCGTGGAACGTCTCCAGAAGTCGCTGGACGAACGCGCGGCGGGACACGTCGCCGACGCGCTCCCTGACGCTCGTCGCCGTCTCCGGCAGGTCGGCGGCGTCGACGTTGACGTTCGCGCCGACACCGACGACGACCCAGTTCACGCGGTCGGCCTCACCCTCCATCTCCGTGAGGATCCCCGCCAGTTTCCGGCCGTCGTCGCGGGCCAGCACGTCGTTGGGCCACTTGATCCCGGCGTCGACGCCCGCCTCGCGGAACGCGCGGGTCGTCGCCACCGCCGCCGCCAGCGTGACCAGTGGGACGCCGGCGGGCGAGAGGTCGGGCCGGACGACGACGCTCGCCCACACTCCGCCGCTCGGCGCGGTCCACTCGCGGTCGAGTCGCCCCTTGCTGCTGGTCTGCTCGTCGGCCAACACGACCACGTCGTCCGCGCCGGCCGCCGCGCGTTCGCGGGCGCGGTCGTTCGTGCTGCCGACCGCGTCGTGGTACTCCACCTCGTACGGCGCGTCCAGTTCGTACTCGACTGCGGTGCCGCCGTACTCCGGAACGCCGGTCAGCCGGTAGCCGTCCCCGTCGCTCTCCACGTCGAACCCCGCCTCGCGGAGCGCCTCGACGTGCTTCCAGACGGCGGCCCGCGAGACGCCCGTCTGCTCGGCCAGATCCGGGCCGGCCGCCGGCCCGTCGGAGAGCGCCCGCAACACCGCGCGTCGCGTGTCGTTCATGCCGGGGGCTACGCGCTTCCGCGACTTGAATCGCCCGAGAACCGATGCACGCCGTCAGGACTGAGCGCCGTCCCGACGGCTCAGGATTCCGCCGACGCGCCCTCGCCGAGCCACTCGGCCGCCCAGTCCTCTATCTCGTCGAACACGGGGCAGAGCGACTCGCCCTTCGCCGTGAGGCTGTAGTACGTCGCCACCGGCGCGTCCTCCTCCAGGCGTCGCGTGACGAAACCGAGGTCGCTCAGGTCGTCGAGCACCCGGGACAGCGTCCGGGAGTTCGCGCCGGTCGACCGCTTCAGTTCGTTGAACCGCTTTTCCCCGTCCCGCAGGTCGCTGAGCACGATGAGCCGCCACTGCGAGCCGATCTGCTCGATCGATTCGACCACGTCGCAGGCGTCGGCGTTTTTCTCCTCGGGCGTGGGCGACGTCTCCAATGACATGGATGTTACCTGCTAACCCCTTCGTCCGGGAACGGCTAAAAGGTTCGCTATCGTACCAGGTAACGTGATGAAACCACATTGCGCGACGCAACTTCAGCACGATTCGACGACTGTCCGCGGCGACGGGGTGAGCGCCTGATGGCGCTCGAACTCTCGGCCGCCGGCGAGGTCATCTTCCTCGTCGGGCGGGCGCTGTTCGGCGTCGTCCTCGCGTTCATGGGACTGAACCACTTCATGGACACGGAGTCGATGGCCGGCTACGCCGAGGCGAAGGGCGTCCCGGCGGCCGGTCTCATGGTCCCGTTCACTGGCGGCATGCTGCTGGTGGGCGGCCTGCTCGTCGCGGTCGGGGCGTATCCGATCGTCGGCGCGGGCGCGCTGGCCGTCTTCCTGCTCGTGACGACGCCGGTGATGCACGACTTCTGGACCGTCGACGACCCGCAGGAGCGGCAGAGCGAGATGATCAACTTCCTGAAAAACGTCGGCCTGTTCGGCACCGCGCTCGCGCTGCTGGCGCTCGGCGCGGAGGCGTGGCCCTACGCCGTCGGCGTCGGCCTGTAGCCCGGTCCTTCGTTCTCCGCCGACAGCGAATTTAACTGCCGTCGGTCCGACGGTCACGTATCGAATGATCGAGGTGGCGGACCTCCGGAAGGAGTACGGCGGTTTCGTCGCGGTCGAGGACAGCACGTTCACCGTCGAACCCGGCGAGGTGTTCGGCATCGTCGGCCCGAACGGGGCCGGCAAGACGACGACGCTGAAGGCCGTCGCCGGCCTGATCGAGCCGACCGCCGGCACGGTGACGGTCGACGGCGGCGACGCCGACGACCCGGAGACGCGGCGCAACCTCGGCTTCCTCCCCGAGGAGTCGCCGCTGTACGAGGAGATGACCGCGACCTCCTACCTCCACTTCTTCGCGGACCTGTACGACGTGCCCGACGACGCGGCCGCCGAGCGCATCGACGACGCGCTGACGCGGCTGGAACTGGAACACCGGGAGCGCCGGATCGGCGACATGTCCAAGGGGATGAAACGGAAGGTCGCCATCGCCCGCGCGCTGGTCAACGACCCGGACGTGCTCGTCTTC
The DNA here is from genome assembly GCF_003675855.1 of Halostella salina. Taxonomy (NCBI): domain Archaea; kingdom Methanobacteriati; phylum Methanobacteriota; class Halobacteria; order Halobacteriales; family Natronoarchaeaceae; genus Halostella; species Halostella salina. Next base: position 430,030 of record NZ_RCIH01000003.1, read on the forward strand.
GACGAGCCGGCGAGCGGTCTCGACCCGCTGACGACCAACTACGTCATCGAGTTCACCCGCGAGCTGAGCGAGGCCGGCAAGACCGTCGTGTTCAGCGCGCACAACCTCTACCACGTCGAGGAGGTCTGCGACCGCGTCGTCATCATGAACCGCGGCGAGATCGTCGCCCGGGGCACCGTCGAGGGGATCCGCGACCGGCACGGCCGGACCGAATACCGCGTGTACACGTCGGTACCGGTCGAGGGGTCGGAGCCCGTCGACGAGAGCGACGCCGGGGCGCGCGACCTCGGGGGGCAGGCGGACGCGGACGACCCCACCGGCGACCAGCGCCGCCACCGCACGACGGTCGCCGACATGGACGCCGTCGAGGCGGTCCGGGAGGCGGCGCGGGACGCCGGCGGCGAGGTCGTCGACATCCGGACGGACGAGCCGAGTCTGGAGGAGATCTTCCTCGACGTAGCGGGCGAGTCGCCGCTGGAGGCGGAGGCCGAGCCGTGACCCCGTCGAAGGTCCTCCGGATCGCGCGCTGGGAGGTCAGCAAGAGCGCGGGCACGGTCGACCGCCGCACCGCCGTCCTGGCCGTCGTCGGCGTCGTCTTCGGCGCGCTGGTCGGCCCGGCGGTCGTCTCGGGCGGGCTGGCGCTGAACGAGGGGATCTACCGCGTCGGCGTCGCCGACGACAGCCCGTACCACGACGTGGTCGAGTCGTCGCCGGCGTTCGCGCCGGGCGAACCGACCGCCGACGCGCTGGCGGAGAACCGCGTCGACCTCGTCGTCGTCGACGGAACGGTCCGAACGAACCCGGACACGCCCGCCAAGAGCGACGCCGCGCTCGCCGAGTTCCGGTCGGCAGTCGAGCGCTACAACGACGACGTGTTGATGCGGGCCGAACCGGACCAGAACGCCGCTTTCCCCGTCGAAGTCGCCGTCAGGTACGAGTCCCGAACCGTCGCCCAACCGACCGCTGGCGGTGCAGGTGGCGGCGACACGGCCGGGGGCGGGACGACCGACGGCGGAACCGACGGCGGTACGACGGGCGACGGCACCGACGGCGGAGCGACGGACGGCAGTGGTGACACCAGCGACGGGAGTGCCGGGGCAGGAGCCGACGGCTCCGACGGCGACGTACAGGCCCCGAACGTGGGTGGTGGCGTGTTCGGCGGCGGCGATGGCGACGGGACGCCCGGTGGCCTCAGCCCGCCGTTCCCGTTCACCTCGCTCGTGCTCGCCTTCCTCTTCGTCGTCCCGATGAACTTCGTCGTGCAGGCGTACGGCTCGACGATCATGGACGAGCGGCTCAACCGCCGGGGCGAACTCATGCTCGTTTCACCCGTGACGCGGGGCGACATCGTCGCCGGCAAGACGCTGCCGTATCTGGTCGCGCTGCTCGCGGTCACGGTCGGCGTCGCCGCGGCGGTGGGCGGCGGCCCACTCTCCGTGGCTGCCGTCGTCCCGCTGGCGCTGCTGTTCCTGGGGGCGACGTTCGTCGGTGCGATGTTCGCACGCTCGTTCAAGGAGCTCACCTTCGTCACGATCACGGTGAGCGTGTTCCTCACGTCGTACGCCTTCGTCCCGGCCATCTTCGCGGACGTGACGCCGATCGCGCTCATCTCGCCGCTGACGCTGGTCGTCTGGGACCTCGGGTCCCGCCCCGTGTCCGTCGCGGAGTTCGCGTTCTCGGCCGGCCCGGCGCTGCTCACTGCGGTCCTGCTGTTCGTGCTGGGGGCGGGCGTCTACCGTGAGGAGGACATGTTCACCCAGCGGCCGGTCCCGCTGAAGGCCCTGGACGCGCTGGCGACGCGGATCAGCCGCCCGCGCTCGGTGGCGCTCGTCACCGCCGCGTCGATCCCCTTCGTCTTCGTCGTCGAACTGCTCGCGGTGGCGCTCCTGTTCGCGCTCCCGCTGGAGGCGTCGCTGCCGGTCCTGCTCGTCGCCATCGCCGTGATCGAGGAGGTGGCAAAGAGCGTCGGGAGCTACGCCGGGTTCGTCCACGCGCGGTACGACCGCGCGCTCGGGACGGCGCTGGTCGTCGGCGCGCTCTCCGGCGTCGGGTTCTTCGCCGCCGAGAAGGTCACTGCCATCGTGCAGGCGGTCGGGCTGACACAGCTGGAGCTGGGCCGCGCCGCCTTCGCCACGGCCGGCGGCACCGGCGGCTCGCTCTTGCTCGTCGGGCTGGCCGCGTCGCTCGCGCTGCACGTCGTCACGGCGGCCATCTCCGCAGTTGGCGCGCGCCGCGGGCCGTACCAGTGGGTCGCCGGCGTCGGCGTCGCCGTCATCGTCCACGTCGCCTACAACGCGGCGGTGATCGGCAGTGTCTGACCCGCGCTTCGCGGTCGCGCGGCGGGAGCTGGCCGCGCTGAAAAGCGAGAAGACGATCGTCCTCGCGCTCTCGATCCAGCTGTTTATCGCCGCGTTCTCCTCCTTCCTCGTGGTCGGTCTCGTCTCGCTGTACGACCCCGGCAACGTCGAGGGGTACACCCCCTCCGTCGGCGTCGCGGGCAACGCCAGCGACGACCTCGGCGCGGCGATCGACGAGGTCGGCGGTATGGCCGAGACTCAGTACGGGAGCACCGGCGAGGCTCGCGCCGCCTTCGCGGACGGCCGGGTCGACGCGACGCTGGTCGCCAACCGCACGGCCAACGGGACGGTCCAGGTCACCGCGACGGTCCCGGAGGAGAACCTCCGGACGACGGTGCTGATAGTGAAACTGCGCAACGTGCTGGAGCAACTGGAGCGGTCCGAGCGCGACCGGCTGGCCGACCGCCTCGAACGCCAGCCGCTCGACCTCCCGGGACGGGTCGCCGCCAGCCCGTACTTCAGTTTCACCTACACCGTGCTGGTCCCGCTGCTCGTCTTCCTGCCGGTGTTCATCAGCGGGAGCGTCGCCGTCGACTCGCTCACCGAGGAGGTCCAGCAGGGGACGCTCGAACTCCTGCGGGTCGCGCCGCTGTCGCTCGGCGACGTGGTGGACGGGAAACTGCTCGCGGCCGCGGGACTCGCGCCCGCGCAGGTCGCCCTCTGGCTCGGCCTCCTCTCGTTCAACGGCACGCGGATCGCCCACCCGGTCGCGCTGGTCGCCGTCGGCGCGGGCTTCTCGCTGGCGGTCGTGGCGGTGGGACTTGCCATCTCCCTGCTCGCGCCGGACCGCCGGCAAGCCCAGTTGCTGTACTCCTCTGGGATCCTGCTCGTGTTCACCGCCGCGACCCTGCTGCCGGCGTCGCCGCCGAACGTCGTCGCGAAACTCGCAATCGGGAGCGCGACAACGCTGACGTGGACTGCCGCCGCGGGCTACGTCGCGCTCGGCGTCGTCACCGTCGCACTGGTCCGGGCGGGCGTCCGGCGGACGAACCCTGAGAACCTGTAACCGTCGCCCCCTCCCCCACCCTCTTGCACCGGGAACCCCTACTCCGGGCCATGGAGTACACGACGCTCGGTTCCACGGGGATGGAGGTCAGCCGGATCTGTCTTGGCTGCATGAGCTTCGGCACCAGCGACTGGCGCGAGTGGGTGCTGGACGAGGACGAGAGCCACGCGGTCATCGACCGCGCCATCGACCTCGGGATCAACTTCTTCGACACCGCCAACATGTACTCCGAGGGCGAGAGCGAGCGCGTCCTCGGGAACGCCCTCGACGGCCGCCGCGACGAGGCCGTCGTCGCGACGAAGGGGTACTTCCAGATGGACGAGGACGACCCCAACTCCGGCGGCCTCTCGCGGAAGGCGATCGAGCAGGAGCTGTCCAACAGCTTAGACCGGCTCGGGATGGACACGGTGGACCTCTACCAGATCCACCGCTGGGACGACGACACGCCCATCGAAACCACGATGCGGGCGCTCGACGACGCCGTCCGGCGCGGGCAGGTGCGCTACCTCGGCGCGAGTTCGATGTGGGCTCACCAGTTCGCGGAGGCGCTGCACGCCAGCCAGCGTCTCGGACTCGAACGCTTCGTCACGATGCAGAACCACTACAACCTGCTGTACCGGGAGGAGGAACGCGAGATGCTGCCACTCTGCGAGAAGGAGGACGTCGGCGTGATCCCGTGGAGTCCGCTGGCGCGGGGGTACCTCACTCGCCCGCACGAGGCGTTCGACGAGACGACGCGCGGCGAGACTGACGACTACGCCCGCGAACACCCCTACTTCGAGGGCGGCGGTCGCGAGGTCAACGAGCGGGTCGCGGACCTCGCGGACGACCACAACGCGACGATGGCGCAGATAGCGCTCGCGTGGGTGCTCCACCGGGACGCCGTCGACGCGCCCATCGTCGGAACGACCAGCGTCGAGCATCTGGAGGACGCCGTCGAGGCCGTCGAGATCACGCTGTCCGACGACGAACTCGACTATCTGGAGGAACCGTACGAGCCGGTCCGCGTCTCCGGCCACGAGTGAGGCGGCGACGGCGCACCGCGACCGCGGCTCCCTACCTACGACTCCCGCACCTCCTCGCTGACCCGCTGGACGATGTCGAACTCCTCGTCGCTGTACGCGATGAAACGCACGTCCGAAAGCGCGTCCGATTCGTAGTCGTGGATCGTCTCGCAGATGATCCGCGCGCCAGCTTCGAGGTCGAACCCGGCGACGCCACAGCCCAATGCGGGGATCACCAGCGACTCGCAGCCGAGGTCGTCGGTGCGGGCGAGCGCGTTTCGCGTGGCGTCCCGGATGCTGCCGGCCGTCGCCTGCCCGTCCCCGTAGTGGGGCATCGCGGCGGCGTGGATCACGTACTCGGCGTCGAGGTCGAACGCGTCCGTGACGGCGACGGCTCCCAGGTCGACCGGCCCCTTCGCCATGGCGGCCTCGTTAATGTCGCCGCCCGCCCGCCGGCGGAGCGCGCCCGCGACGCCGCTGCCCATCCGGAGGCTCGTGCCGGCGGCGTTGACCAGTGCGTCGGCGGACTGTGCCGCGATGTCGCCCTGAATCACGTTCCAGTCCATATGCGACCGTCCGTGCCGATCGGTGGTAAGGATCGGGGTGGAACCCTACGGTCTTAGGTCGACCAAAACCCTTTTTGCTTTAGGCTCACCTAATCCCTGGTAATGGCAGTTCACGGCAGCACGGAAGCCGAAGAGACGATGTCCGACACGGAAGAGGAAACGCTGGTGACGGCCTGCGAAACGCGCCCCGGGCGGACCGTTTTCACCGAGGCTGACAACAGCGACGCCTGGATCGCGACCGACCTGACGGTCGACCTCGAACGATAAAAAAACCGCGTCCCCGTCGTCTACCAGTCCTTCAGCGAGTCGTCCTCGAGGTAGTGCTCGATGTGGTGGGCGTACTCCTCGGTCTCGACGAGCTGGTCCCGGAGCATCTCGGCTGTCGCGTGGTCGCCGAGGTTCTCTGCCAGTTCGATGTGGTCGCGCATCGTCTCGATGATGTCGCCGTACATCTCCAGGTCGTTTTTCAGTGACGTGCGCACGTCGTACACGTCCTCGCCCTCGGGTTCGACCGGGGCGGCCTCCTGCAGGTCGGACATCCCGCTGATCGGGACGCCGCCGAGCGCCTGTACGCGCTCGGCCTGCTCGTCGGCCGCGCGCTCGGCGACCTCGTAGGCCTCCTCGAGGAACTCGTGGAGCGGGAGGAACTCCGCGCCCTCGACGTTCCAGTGGTGCTTTTTCAGCTGGTGGTACAGCACGTACGACGCCGCAAGGTCGGTGTTCAGCGCGTCGACGATCTGTTCGGCCTTCTCCTCGTCGATGCGGAGCGCGGACTGTTCGACGGTGCCTGCCTCTCGACGGACGGACTTCTGAGTGCTCATGTTCGTCTCGACGTACGCGTTACAGGTACTTAAAGATTCACCTCCGGGAAACATATTTTTGGCTTTCCTAAAATATTGTCCTCGGGATCGAATTCGAAGTTCGTTCCCACCGGGAACAACGGGGTGTGACGATAGTTTTACACCGGATCCCGCGGACGGGAAATTATGGGCGTCATCGCGGAGTTCACGGTCGACGACGGCTCCCTGCTGCTCATGGAGTCGCTCAAGGCGGTGCCCGACATGTCGCTGGAGGTCGTCCAGGACACCGCGAGCCGTGAGGGGTTACCGATCTTCTACTTCTGGGCGACGGGGGGCGACGTCGAGGCCTACGAGTCGGCGCTGGACGACGACGACAGCGTCGCCGACTACGAGGTGCTGGAACGGCTGGACGACCGGCGGATGTACCGCGTGAAATGTTCGCGGAACTCGTTTTACGACGCGTACCGGGAGTCGTCGGCGACGATGACCGAACTCACCGCGGACGGGTCCGGCTGGCATCTCCGGATGCGCTTCCCCGACAGGGAGTCGCTCCGGCGGTACCGCGCGAACTACGAGGCGGAGAACGTCCCCGTCACCGTTCACCGCCTGTACACCGACACGGGCGGCCCCGGCGACGCCTGGGGGCTGACCGACAAACAGCGTGAGGTCCTGCGACTCGCCCACGAGCGCGGCTACTTCTCACAGCCGCGTGACGTGACCCTCGAGGAACTCGCGGGCGAACTCGACGTCTCCCCGCAGGCGGTTTCGGCACGGATCCAGCGGGCGCTCGACGCGCTCGTCGGCGCGACGGTCGCGTCGAACGACCGGGATGGTATATAAAACGTTGAGCACGAAACCCGATGATGGAGACGACGGCCGCTGCTACAACGCAGCAATGAACGCGAACGACGAGCTGGAGGACATCCCTGTCGAGGACGCGGGCAACGACGAGTTCGAGCGCACGGACGGCACCGTCGAGCGCCGGTACGACTCCGACGATACGTCGACGAGCGAGGCCGTGGTGTACACGGTTTCAGCGGCGGCCGACGCCGACCCGCTCGAACTGCCCCCCCATCCACGACAGCGTCGACACCGACGCGCTCGACAGCCTGTTCGAGGACGCAGACCGGTCGACCCTGCTCTCCTTTTCGTACGCCGGCTTCGACGTGAGCGTCTCCGGCGAGGGTCGCGTCGTCGTCGCCCCGACGCGGTAGCGGCCGCCGCTGGCCGTCGGACCCGCCCGGTCCGACCAGCTAAAGTGCCGTCGGGACCAACGTCACGGGAATGAACGTCCGCCGCGGCTTCGTCACACAGATCGGCATGGACGCGGAGCTGTTCGCCCGTGCCGCCGACGCGGGGTACGACTACGTCGAACTGATGCTCGACGGCGACTGGTCGCGCGAGGCGCTGGAAGCCACCCCCGACCGGCTCCGCGAACCGCTCGACGAGCACGACCTCGACCTGCTCGTCCACCTGCCGTTCGGCGGGTTCGACGTCGGCTCGCCCCACCCGCACGTCCGCGAGGGGTCGGTCGAGGAGCTATCAGCCTGTCTCCGCACCGTCGGCGAGTTCGGCGCTGAGAAGGCGGTCCTCCACGCCGAGTCGAACGCCTGGAAGCCCGCCGCCGACGAAGACGAGCGGATCGACCTCGTCGTCGATTCGGTGCAGGAACTGGTCGACGTCGGCGAGTCGGTCGGCGTCGAGGTGTGTGCAGAGAACATCCCGCGCGCGACGCCGAGCATCCACGGGTTCGACCGCCTGTTCGAGGTGACCGACGTCTCGATGACCGTCGACACGGGTCACGCCCGGATGGACGGCGTCGACGCCGGCGGGATCGCTTCGATGGTCGCCGACCGGCCCGACCGTATCACCCACTTCCACCTCAACGACACGCGCGTCGCCGACGACGAGCACCTGCCGTACGGTGCCGGGACGGTCGACTTCGACCGGATCTTCGACGCGCTGCGCGCGGTCGACTGGACCGGGACGCTCTCGCTGGAGGTGTTCACGCTCGACTACGGCTACATCGCGGGGAGCCTGGACCGGCTTGACGCCGACCTCGGTTGACGCGAAGCGTGCGCCGCCGCGCCGTCGGTCACGACGCGCGCGAGCGCTGACACTGTCGGCAGAGCTATGGGACCGAAAGTCCCAGTAGTCCGCATGACTCGGGACGTGCTCGTCGCGGGCGAGACGCTCATCGACTTCCTCCCGGAGACGCCCGGCAAACTGGACGAGATAGCGGCGTTCGGCCGGCGCGCGGGCGGCGCGCCGGCGAACGTCGCGGTCGCGCTGGCGACGCTCGACCTGCCGCCGCTGTTCTGGACGCGCGTCGGCGACGACCCGTTCGGCGACTTCCTCGTCCGGACGCTGGCCGAGTACGGCGTCCCCGACGAGTTCGTCGAGCGCGACGCGAGCGCGAAGACGACGCTCGCCTTCGTCACCCACGACGAGGACGCCGACCGCTCCTTCTCGTTCTACCGCGACGGCACCGCCGACACGCGCATGCAGTCCGGGACCGTGCCGGACGCGGTGCTGGACGACGCCGAGTGGGTCCACGTCGGCGGCGTGGCGCTGGCCGACGAGCCGAGCCGCTCGGCGAACCTGGACCTCACCGAGCGCGCCGCCGAGGCGGACTGTACCGTCTCGTTCGACCCGAACGCCCGACCCGAACTGTGGGGGAGCGACACGGAGTTCGAGACGGTCGCGGGGTGGGCCGTCGAGGAGACGGACGTGCTGAAGGCGACGCCCGAGGAACTGCGCGCGCTGGGGGCCGACGGCGACGACCCCGAGGCGCTGGCGCGGAGCGCCTGCGACCTCGGCCCACACACCGTCCTGCTCACGCTCGGCGGCGACGGCGCGCTCGCCGTGGCGACCGACGACGCGCCGTGGGCCGGCGTCGCGCGACACGGGGGCTACCCGGTCGACCCCGTCGACACGACCGGCGCTGGCGACGCGTTCACGGCCGGTGCGATCGCCGCGTTCGTCGACGGGGAACCGCTGGAGGAGGCCCTGGCATTCGCCAACGCGGTCGCCGTCACCACGACGACGGCGAAGGGCGCGATGACGGCGCTGCCGGACCGCGACGAGGTCCGTCGGATCCGCGAGCGCTGACGCCTCGGCTCAGCCGAGCGGACGCTCGCTCGCGGTCGCCGGCCCTCCGGGCACCAGCACCACGAGGGCCGCGCCGACGGCGATGAGTCCTGCCGCCGCGCCGAACGCGACGACGTAGCCCGCCGATGACGCGATCCAGCCGCCGAGCGCGCTGCCGACGCCGCCGCCGAAACTCGACAGCGCGGCGTACGTCCCGAGCGCCTCGCCGCGGGCGGACGGCGGGGCCAGCCGGGTGACGAGGCCCGTCGCCGTGACCGCGATCACCGCCCAGGTGACGCCGACGAACGCGAACAGCGGGGCCTGCCCGACCACCGCCGCGGGCGGCACGAACAGGACCCCGACGGCGGCGATCACGGGGAACGACCCCGCCCGCCCCAGCAGGGCCGCGATCTGGAGCCGCCGGGCGTCGAACCGCGTCGAGAGGTCGCCGGCGCGGACGTAGAACGCGGCCGACCCGGCGCTGGAGAGGACAAAGAGCGCGAACACGCCGTCGGTCGGGAACGCCTCGGCAGTCAGGTAGGCGGGCAGCGGGCCGAAGAAGACGGAGAACCCGACGAAACACAGCGTCAGCGCCGCGAAGTACGAGCCGAGCTGCGACCGGAACCGGCCCGACAGCCGGTCTGAGTCGAGCGACCGCAACGACCAGTACACCCGGGCAGGACCGAACGGAACCGCCCGGACGGTCCGACCGCCGGTCCGCGCTGTCCTGCGGTAGATGCGCTGGAACCGGACGGGCGACACCCGCGGGCGCTCCGGGTACCAGTACCGGACGACGGCGAGCGCGAGGGCGGTCGACGCCGCGCTCGCGAGGAAGAAGCTCCGCTGGGCGGCGACGGGCCCGGCGTCCGACACCGCGCCGGCCGCGCCCGTCCACGCCGCCCCGGCGACGAGCCCGAGGAGCCAGCCGTACCCCTGATAGTGGTTCAGCCGGCCGATCTCGCGGTCCCAGTCGGACTCGGGGACGCCGTCGACGACGATCAGGTTGAGCACTGGCGCGGCCGCCGCGACGACGAACCACAGCGCGGCGTTCGCCGCGAGCAGCGCCACGGGGTCGGTCAGGAACGGGACGATAGCGAGAACGCCCGCCGTCGCGGCGAGCGCGACGAGGACGAAGACGCGCCGACGGTCGGTGCGGGCCGCAAGCCGGCCCCACAGGATCGCCCCCGGAACCCCCGCGAACGCGGCCGTCGACGCCATCAACCCGACGAGTAGCGGGCCGGCCCCGAGTTCCAGCGCGTACAGCGGTATCAGCAACGACGCTGCGCCGACGGCGGCGTATCCGAGTCCCCATCCGTACAGCCAGCGGTCGGTCATCGTCCCCCCGTCGAGCGCTCGGTCATCGTCCGCCTATCGCCGCGCCGATACTTCACTTCGTCGCCACACGTTCCCTGCACGGATCGCCGCGCTCCGATCCCTTTTAGGATCCCAGCGCCAGCCACGCGGTATGCACCCGAGCGCCGAGGCGTTCGCCGAGCGAGCGCGCGACGAGCACGACCTGTCGGTGGAAGTCACCGAGTTTCCCGAAGGAACCAAGACGGCGGCCGACGCCGCCGATGCGGTTGGCTGTGACGTGGCCCAGATCGTCAAGAGCATCGTGATGAACGCGGACGGCGACCACGTCGTCGCGCTCACGAGCGGCGCGAACCGCGTGAGCGAGCGCCGACTGGCGGACCATCTCGGGGCACCGGCGGACGAGGTCGGCCCCGCATCGCCCGGCGCGGTCAAGGAGACGCTCGGCTGGTCGATCGGCGGCGTCCCGCCGGTGTGTCACGACCGGGACGTGCCGGTCCTGTTCGACCCGGACCTCGGCGAGTACGAGACGGTGTGGGCCGCCGCCGGCACCCCGGAAGCGGTGTTCCCCGTCGACCCCGATCAGTTGCTGGCGACGGCCGGGGCGTCGGTCGTGGACGTGACGGAGTAGCGGGGCGGCCGGAGCGGACGAACCGGTGCCGTCGGCCGTGACTCGTTCCCGCACGGTGGGAAGATGCGTGCGTTTAATCCTCCGGGCGGTCGAAGGTCGAACCGATGGGATCGTTATCGGCTCTGTTCGCGCCCGAAAGCGTCGCCGTCGTCGGCGCAACCGACCGCGAGGGGTCGGTCGGACGGGCGATCCTCACGAACTTGCGCGACGATTTCGAAGGGCGCATCGTCCCGGTGAACCCCAGCCGGGAGTCCGTACTCGGGTTCGACTGCTACCCGGACGTGAGCAGCGTTCCGGACGGACCGCCGGACCTGGCGGTGATCGTCGTCCCGCCGCACGTGGCCGTCGACGCCGTCGAGGAGGCGGGCGAGGCCGGCGTCGAGAACGTGGTGGTCATCACGGCCGGGTTCAGCGAGACCGGAAGCGAGGGCGCGGCCCGCGAGCGCGAACTCGTCGACGTCGCCGAGACGTACGACATGGCGCTGGTCGGCCCGAACAGCCTCGGCGTGATGAGCACGCCGGTCGGGATGAACGCCACGTTCGGCCCGGAGAACGCACAGGACGGCTCGCTGTCGTTCATGAGCCAGTCCGGCGCGTTCATCACCGCCGTCCTCGACTGGGCCAACGACCAGGACATCGGGTTCAAGGACGTGGTGTCGCTGGGCAACGAGGCGGTCGTCGACGAGACGGACCTGATCGAGCACTGGGGCGACGACCCCGATACGGACGTGATCATCGGCTACCTCGAAGGGATAGACGACGGGCAGGAGTTCATCCGGACCGCTCGCGAGGTGACCGACGACACGCCGATCGTCCTCGTGAAGTCCGGGCGGACCGACGCCGGCGCGCAGGCGGCGTCCTCCCACACCGGCTCGATCGCCGGGAGCGACGAGGCCTACGAGGCGGGGCTGGAGCAGGCGGGCGTCCAGCGCGTCGAGACCGTTCAGGAGCTGTTCGACTACGCCCGCGCGCTGTCGGGCCAGCCGCTCCCCGACCGCGACGACGTGGCGGTCGTCACGAACGCCGGCGGCCCCGGCGTGATGGCGACCGACGCCATCGGCGACTCGTCGCTGTCGCTGGCCTCCTTCTCGGACGACACCATCGACGCCCTGCAGGAGTCGCTGCCCGACGAGGCGAACGTGTACAACCCCGTCGACGTGATCGGCGACGCGGACATCGACCGGTTCCGCGCGGCGATAGACACCGCGCTGTCGGACGACGGCGTCGGCGCGGCCGTCGTCGTCTCCGCGCCGACCGCGGTGCTCGGGTTCGACGAACTAGCGGACGCGGTCGTCGACCTGCAGGCGAAACACGACAAGCCGGTCGTCGCCTGCCTCATGGGCGGCGAGAGCACCGAGTCGGCGGCCGACCGCCTCCGCGAGGGCGGCATCCCGAACTACTTCGACCCGGCCCGCGGCGTCCGGAGCCTCGACGCGCTCTCGGGGTACCGCGAGGTCCGCGACGGGTCGGTCGACGAGCCGGCCCAGTTCGACGTGGACCGCGAGCGCGCCCGCGAGATCCTCACTCGGGCCGAGGACCGGGGCGACAACCGGCTGGGCGTCGAGGCGATGGACCTGCTCGATGCCTACGGCATCCCGACGCCCGCGGGCGACGTGGTCGACTCGCCCGAGGACGCGGTCGCGGTCGCCCACGAGGTCGACGGCCCGGTCGTGATGAAGATCGTCAGCCCGGACATCCTGCACAAGTCCGACATCGGCGGCGTGAAAGTCGGCGTCGAGAACGAGGACGTGTACGACGCCTTCGAGGATCTCGTCACCCGCGCCCGCAACTACCAGCCCGACGCGGACATCCTGGGCGTGCAGGTACAGGAGATGGTCGACCTCGACGACGGCACCGAGACTATCGTCGGCATGAACCGCGACCCGCAGTTCGGCCCGCTCGTCCTCTTCGGGCTCGGCGGCATCTTCGTCGAGGTCATCGAGGACACGACGGTCCGGGTCGCCCCGCTGGGCCGCGACGAGGCCGAGGCGATGGTCGACGACATCGACGCCGCGCCGCTGCTGCGCGGTGCCCGCGGCCGAACGCCCGCGGACGAGGACGCCATCGTCGAGACGATCCAGCGGCTCTCGCAGCTGGTCACGGACTTCCCGGCGATCCTCGAACTCGACATCAACCCGCTCGTCGCGGGCCCGGACGGCGTACAGGCGGTCGACATCAGGCTCACGGTTGACACGGAGGAACTATGACTCACACCACGCTCGTAACCTCGATCCAGGAGAGTACCGGCAAGACGGCCATCACGCTCGCGCTCGGCCTGCTCGCGCAGGACGGCGACGAGACGGTCGGCTACATGAAACCGAAGGGGACCCGCCTGCAGAGCAACGTCGGCAAGACGCTGGACGAGGACCCCATGCTCGCCCGGGAGGTGCTCGGTACGGACGCCGAGATGCACCAGATGGAACCGGTCGTCTACTCGCCGACGTTCATCGAGCAGGCGATCCGCGGCCGCGAGGACCCCGACGAACTCCGGGAGATCGTCGCCGAACAGTTCGAGGCGCTCGCCGCGGACACCGACCACATGTTCGTCGAGGGCGGCGGGAGCCTCACCACCGGCGGCATCATCGAACTGACCGACGACGAGATCGCGGAGCTGATCGACGCCCGCGTCGTCCTCGTCGCGACCTACGAACAGCCCGGGGACGTGGACGACGTGCTCGCCGCGGCCGACCGCCTCGGGGACCGGCTCGACGGCGTGGTGTTCAACCTCGTCGGCGAGGGCGACCACGACGAACTTGAGAACGACGTGGTCCCGTTCCTCGAAGGCCGGGGCGTTCCGGTCCACGGCATCGTACCGCGCAAACAGGACCTCGCGGGCGTCACGGTCGGCGACTTGGCGGACGAACTCGCCGCCGAGGTGGTGACCGACGTGCCGACCGACGAGTTCGTCGAGCGGTTCAGCGTCGGCGCGATGGGGGCCGACGAGGCGCTCCGGCACTTCCGCCGGACGCGCGACGCCGCGGTGATCACCGGCGGCGACCGCTCGGACATCCACACCGCAGCGCTGGAAGCGCCGGGGATCAAGTGCCTGATCCTCACCGGCGGTCACCGCCCGCCGGGCGCGGTCGTCGGCAAGGCGGCGGACAAGGGCGTCCCGATCCTGCTGGTGCGGACCGACACGCTGACCACCGTCGACCGCGCCGAGGAGGTCGTCCGGTCGGGACGGACCCGCGACGCCGAGACCGTGGAGGCGATGCGCGAACTGCTCGCGGACCACGCGGACGTCGAGGGCCTGCTCGGCCACTGACCGGCGGCCACCGCCCGTCCGGTCACCGGCTGCCGCCGCCGGCCGCTGATCGCAAGCGATAGGGCCGCCCGCCCGGAACCGACGGCCATGCGCGCCGTCTACTTCAACCTCGATCTCACGCTCACTCGGATGGAGCGGCCGTTCGACGCGCTCGTCGTCGAGGTCCTGCAGGAGGCCGGGATCCCCGATCCCGCGATCGACGCGACGCGGCAGTCGAACCTGTTTTTCGACCGCTTCCTCGACCTCCAACCCGACCCGCTCGTCGGGGCCTACCGGGCGCACTTCGAGGATCTGGAGGCCGACACCGACCTCTCGCCGGAGGAGGCCGCCCAGCTACAGAAGCAACTCGAGGTCGACGCGGTGCGGCCCGCGGTCGAGAACCTGCCCGAACTCGTCGACGCCGTCGGCGAGGAGTACGCGGTCGGCGTTCTCACGAGCGGCCTGCCGGACCTCCAGCGCGCGAAACTGGAGGCGCTGGGGATCGAGCAGCGGCTCGACGACGTGGCGGTCTCCTACGAACTCGACGCGACCAAGGGGAGCGGCGACCTGTTCGCCGCCGCCGAGGAACGCACGGCTGCGGACGCGTACGCCTACGTCTCGAACCACGACTCCGACCGCGAGGCCGCCACCGACGCCGGCTGGGCGACCGTCGACGCCGACGCCGCCGACCTCGCGGACGACCCGGTCGCGCGGATCGAGGACGGCACCGGCTGGTGAACCGCTCCCGGAGTTCGGCGAGCGTTTTCTCCACCCACAGCTTCGATGGTCGGATTCGATCCGGCGGGTAAGTAACTTCGTAGCCGGGATAATTCAACAAATATTATAATGGTCGACAATGCGTGTGTGGTTGCATGTCACGTCACACTCGACGCAGTTTCGTCAAGCTGAGCGGTGCAGTCCTCGGCGGTATCGCGACCGGAACGACGGTGACCGCGGCGGCGTCGACCGATCGGTTCATCGTCGACACGCGCGGGAACGCCGACCTGTCGGACGTGGAGGTCGTCCACGACCTCTCGGCGGTCGACCTTGCGGTGGTCCGGGGCGACCGCAAGGCCGTCAAGGGGACGAAGTTCGCCCCGGACGTGACGGCGACGCTCGACGAGCCGGTGCAACAGGAAGTCGCCGAGCCGACAAGCGCCGTCGACGAGTCGCTGTACGGCCTCCAGTGGGACAAGCAAGACCAGTCGATCCCCGAGGCTCACGAGATCACCCGCGGCGAGGGGACACGCGTGGCCGTCATCGACTCCGGAGTGCTTGAGACACACCCCGACTTGGCCGGGCCGCTGAACGTCGACCTCTCGCGGAACTTCACGGACGACGGCGGCGACCACAACCCGGTCGCGAGCGACCACGGCACGCACGTCGCCGGCACCATCGCCGCCGACGACACGAACGGCACCGGCGTCACCGGCACCGCACCGGGGACCGAACTGGTCGACTGCCGCGTGTTCTCCGACGAGGGCGGTGCCTCGTTCGGCGACATCCTCGCCGCGGTCACCTACAGCGCGGAGATCGGCTGTGACGCCGCGAACCTCAGCCTCGGCGCGTACCCGGTCCCCCGGCAGGGCAACGGGAAGTTCTACGGGAAGGTCCTCAACCGGACGATGACGTACGCGAACAAGGAGGGGACCCTGCTCGTCGCCGCCGCCGGAAACGACAGCGCCGACCTCCAGCACGACGGCGGCGTGATCAGCCTTCCGAACGAGGGCGCGCAGGGCTTCAGCGTCGCCGCGACCGGCCCGATCGGCTACCAGTGGGGCGACGATGGACTGCGCGCTCCGCCGCACAGTCCGGCGTTCTACACGAACTACGGGACGAACGCGATCGACGTGGCCGCGCCGGGCGGGGACGCCGACCGGAGCGCGATCGGTTCGGGCGTGCCGTACTTCAACGACCTCGTGTTGAGCACCGTCTTCTCGACTGACGCCGACGGCAACGCGGTCCCGTCGTACGGCTGGAAGGCAGGGACGAGCATGGCCGCCCCGCAGGTCACCGGTGCAGCGGCGCTGGTCAAGAGCGTCAACCCGGGCTACAACGCGAACAAGGTCGACAGCGTCATCCGGCAAACGGCGTCGGTGCCGGACGGCTACGACAAGGCGTACTACGGGGGCGGCTACCTCGACACCCTCGCGGCCGTTCAGGACTGATAGCGCCCGGTGACCGCCGTTGCGCCGGCGAGCGTGGCCCGGTGCACGGCGACCAGCGCCGTCACGGCGACGACTATCGTCGCTCCCGCCTCGACGGTCGGAAGGATCCCGAGCGCCACGATGAGCGTGGTCGCACACGCCGGCGGGTGGCTCGTGTCGGTCGCCAGCATCCCGAGGCTCGTCAGGGAAACGGCAAGCGTCGCGGCCGCAACGAGTCCGCCCGCCGACGCCGAGAACGGCTGAATGCTCCCGGACAGTACCGTTCCGGGGTCGACGACGTGGTACGCGCCCAGTCCGGCGACGACGCCGACTGCGTGCCCGCCGATCACGCGTCGCGGCGCGACGGTGGCCCCACGTCGCGCTTTCGCCAGCAGGAACGCCGACGGGCCGAGGCTCGGAAACACGAACGGCTCTCCGGTCGCCCACGCGACTCCGCCGAGCGTGGCTATCAGTACCCCCGCGTACGCGCCCGTGACGGCGTTTCGGGCGTCCATACCGGCACGCAGTCGCCGGGGTTTGAAGGGTCCATTGACTTCGTCGGGGTAGTACGTCGAAAAGTGGTTGGAGCCACCGAACGGGGTCTCCCCCGTTTCGCTCGACCGACCCGGGCAAGTCGGCCGTGCAGTTGCCGGATGTCAGAGGCACCCCGGCATGTAACTGGATCCGGTTCCTGTCTAATAACATCATCCCCCGAACTGGCGGTCAGGCGGTGATAGGCAATATAAATTTGTTTTGGCCCAACTGGGGTTGTTCGGTCCGGATTCGACTGTTCCCGCCCGGACGGGCGTCGCCGAGGTCGGCGGTCCGTCTGACCAACAATTAAGGTACACCCTTCCGTCCCTTGTTCCATGGACGATACTCCGCAGGAGATCACGGCGCTGGTCGGACGGGAGGTGTACTCGAAAGGCGGCGTTTACGTCGGCGAGATCGAGGACGTGCGCCTCGATCTGGACGCAGAACTCGTCACCGGGCTGGCGCTCCATCAGCTCAACGGCGACCTGTTTGCCGGCGTCGACGACGGCGCGCGCGGCGTCATCATCCCCTACCGCTGGGTGCAGGCGGTGGGCGACGTGGTGCTGATCAACGACGTGGTCGAGCGCATCCAGCGCCCCGACGAGGAAGAAGAAGCGGTCGCCTAGGAACCGTTCGAACTCTCGCCGCTCTCGACGCCCATCGCGTCGAACAGCTTCCGTTTCACCGCTTCCTCGGTCAACTGCAACAGCGTGTCACGGTTCTCCTCGTTGGTCTCGATGCCCGTGAAGATGCCCAGCGGGATCTCCGCGCTGGCCTGCGTCGAGTGGCCGGCCGCCTCGCCGATCTCCGCGTAGGCGTCGCCGAGCACCTTGCCGATGTTCATCCGGATGTCCTTCGAGCGCGCCGCGAGGTAGATGGTGTCGTCGGCGATGCCGAAGACGGCGGTCGTGGTGATCCCCTCGAGGTTGAGGAGGTGCTGGGCGGCCTGTGTCAGCGCGTCGCGGTCGCGGATGAAGCCGGCGTTCGAGACCAGATGGCTCCCCTGTACCTCGCGGTTCGTGATCGCCTCGGCGAGCACGTCTAGCGTCTCGGGGGACATGCTCGGGGACTCGACCTGCTCCAGCGTGTCGTGGTTGGCGAACGGGTAGAGATACGCCGCCGCCGTGAGGTCGGCCGGCGTCGTGTCCCGTTTGAAGTCCAGCGTCTCCGCGCGGATGCCGTAGAGGAGCGCCGTGGCGACCTCCTCGCCGACGTTCATGTCGAACTCCTGAATGTACTTCGTCATGATCGTCGACGTCGAGGACATGTTCGGCCGCACGTCGACGAAGTCGGCGTCGTAGTCCTCGTCCGGTTCGTAGTGGTCGATCAGCACGTCGACCGGGAGGTCGAACCCCTCCTCGGAGGCCTTCGTGTGGTCGACCAGCGCGACCGTGTCGTACGCATCCACGTCGTCCACCTGGTTCCAGTCGTGGAGTTCGATCCCAAGCAGGTTCACGAACGCGCGGTTCTCCTGATGGCCGATATCCCCGAGATAGAGGATGTCGGCCTCCACGCCGAGGTGTTCGGCGATGGCCTGGAGCGCGGCGGCGCTTGCGATCGAGTCGGGGTCGGGGTTGTCGTGGGTGATGATGGCGACGCGGTCGTTCGAGTCGAGCAACACGTCGCCGAGCTTTCGGGCCTTGTACTCCAGTTCCCCCGTCTCCAGCGACCGGAGCGCGGAGTCGGCGATGACCGCCGACGGGTTGATCACGTGGTCGGCCCCCAGGTCGCGGAGTTCGTCGCTGGACACCGGGTCGCTCGCGCGGACGATCACGTACTGGTCGGCGTCGCGGCCGCGGATGTTCTCGACCGCGGCCTTGTTCGCCTCGACGTCGGAGGACATGATGAGCACCACGTCGCGGTCGGCGACGCTCTCGGCGACTTCGGCGTCGGTGATGTCCGCCTGTTGAGCGTTGAGATCCTGGTCACGCAGGGCCTCGACGCGTCCCTCGTCCTTGTCGATGATGAGCACGTCCTTCCCCTGGTCGACGAGTTCCTCGGCGACGGCGTGGCCGACGCTGCCACAGCCGAGGATGGCGTACGTCGATATCGAGGAGATGGCGACCCCGGTGTTCATGTGGCGGTCAGTTACTGGGGGTGATACTTAACGCTCCCGAACACCACGTCGGCTCGGACGTTCGGTCAGAAACCGCCCCCGATGGTTATCGCGAATCCAACCGGTCACCGCGAATTCCCCCGGAACCGGCCCCACACGAGAAGCTACCGCCCGGTTTCACTTTCACTCCGAAAGCAACCGGATCCGAACCGGTTATGTGGGTCGCGTCGCCGAGTGGATACGATACTGGCGAGGACGGTCGGTCCCCGCCGGATCGGACACCTCCATGATCATCGACCGAATGCGGCGGTTGTTCGACGACAGGCCGACGATAGTCCACGAGTGTCGCTGCTGTGGAGCGACGCTCGACGCCGACGCGGACGACTGCCCGGAGTGCGGGTCGGCGGAGTCGAACCGCTTCGAGATCCGCTGACTCGTCGACCCATCGCACCGCCACTATCCCCGACTCTCGACGGACGAAACAAAACGTATTTTAGTACACCGCCAGTACGTCGTGATACGCTGGGCCGGTAGCTCAGTCTGGCAGAGCGTCTGACTCTTAATCAGACGGTCGCGTGTTCAAATCGCGCCCGGCCCGCTATCCTGTTGCGAACGAATCCGTGAGCAGCGGTCAGTGTCGCCGGCGGGATTTGCACGCAGGGAGGTCGCGCACAGCGAAGCGAGCACGTCCGACCGTGTGTTCAAATCGCGCCCGGCCCGCTTCTACGACGAACGAACGTGAGGAGTGAAAGCGATCAGCGCGATTTGCAGTAGACGAGTCGCAGCCCGTGAGCGAGTGAAGCGAGCGAACCGGAACGTCTCGGCGTGGTTCAAATCGCGCCCGGCCCGCTTCTACGACGAACGATAGTGAGCCGAAGACCGTGGTTTTTCAGCCTGCTTCCCGCTGTGAACCGCGCTCCGAGCAACTGCTGTGCCGCCCGCGTCGTCCAAAAAAATTCTTTGTGGCGGCGCGAGATCACCCGCGCGTATGACGGAGTTCGAATCGTACACCTGCGAGGACTGTGGGACCGACTTCCGAGCGTACCCCGGTTCGAACGCGGCCGAGCGGGAGCGGTGTAGCCCCGCCTGCGAGTCGGCGTCGTAACGCCGTGGTTATTCGTCGGGGCTGTAGTTCGGCGCTTCGTCCGTGATGACCACGTCGTGGGCGTGGCTCTCGCGCTGACCCGCCGAGGAGACGCGGACGAACTCCGAGCGGTCCTTGAACTCGGGGATCGTCGCCGCGCCGACGTAGCCCATCCCGCTCTGCATCCCGCCGGTGAGCTGGTACAGTTCGCTCGCCAGACTCCCCTTGTACGGCGTGGCGGCCTCGACGCCCTCGGGGACGTACTCCTCGTCGTCCTCGGGAGCCTCCTTCAGGTAGCGGTTCTCCTCGTCGTCGCCGCCCTGCATCGCGCCGACGCTGCCCATGCCGCGGTACTGCTTGTACTTCTTGCCGTTCATCGTGATGACGCGGCCGGGGGCCTCGTCGGTGCCGGCGAAGTAGGATCCGAGCATCACGGCGTCGGCCCCGGCGGCGATGGCCTTGATCGCGTCGCCGGAGTAGCGGATGCCGCCGTCCGCGATGACGGGTACGTCGTGGCGGCTAGCCACGTCAGCGACCTGCGCGACCGCGGTGATCTGGGGCATCCCCGCGCCGCTGACGACCCGCGTGGTGCAGATGCTCCCCGGGCCGATGCCGACCTTCAGGCCGTCCGCGAAGTCGACGAGGTCCTCGGCGGCCTCGCGCGTGCCGACGTTGCCGACGACCACGTCCGCGTCGACCGCGTCCTTGATCTCCTTTGCGCCCTCGACGACGTTCCGGTTGTGCGCGTGCGCACAGTCGATGAACACGATGTCCGCGCCGGCGTCGTCGGCGGCGGTCGCGCGGTCCATCTCGAAGGGGCCGACCGCGACGGCGGCGAGCAGTTTGCCGTCGTCGTCGCGGGCCGCGTTGTCGTACTCGCGGCGCTGGAGGATCCCCTGCATCGTGACGAGACCGACCAGCCGGTTCCCGTCGTCGACGACCGGGACGCGCTCGATCTTGTACTCGTACATCAGTTCCAGCGCCTCGCGGGCGGTTACGTCCGCCGCGGCGGTGATCACCTCGTCGGTCATCGCCTCGCGGACCTCGTCGGACTCGCCGACCTCCAGATACGGCCGGATGTCCGTCCCGGAGATGATCCCGAGCACCTCGTCGTCCTCGTCGACGACGGGCGCGCCGCTGACGCCCTCCCGCTCCATCATCTCGTCGACCTCGCGGACCGTCTGCTCGGGCGTCGCGGTGACCACGTCGCGGATGATCAGCTCGTCCGCTCGCTTGACGCGCTCGACCTGTCGGACCATCTCGTCGACGTCCATGTTGCGGTGCAGGACCCCGAGGCCGCCCTCGCGGGCCATCTCGATCGCCAGGTCGCTCTCGGTGACGGTGTCCATCGCCGCCGAGAGCACGGGGACGTTCAGTTCGACGTTGGTCGAGACCCGTGTCGAGAGGTCCGCCTCGTCCGGCTCCACGGTGCTCTCCTTCGGGCGGAGGAGCACGTCGTCGAACGTCAGCGCTTCCGGTACCCGGAGCTTCTCGGAGAAGGTGCCGTCGTCAGGAACGTCGTTCGCCATGTAAACTGTCGGCAACGGTCGCCCAAAAACGTTGCGAGTCGGCCCGCCGCGTGAGTCGATCCCGTACGTCACGCCGTCACGCGGCCGTTTCCGGGGAACGTGAGGACACGTCCCACGCAATACTTATGCCGCCAACACGCTGAACGTGTACCATGGACGCCGCCAGTTCCACTGCAAAGCGCAACGCCGGTCAGACGAGCGACGGCTCCGGCAACTGCTTTACACGCTTTGCGGCGGACTTCAAACCGGCGGCAGATCTCCGGTCCCGCTGGCGACCCCACGGCGTACGTCGCTATCGCGGCTCTCAGTACCCACGGGCCACGGGGTACGGCCATCCGGGTTGACCGAGCATGAGTTCGTCCCAACACCCGATCGCGTTACGCCTGGAGCAACAGGTGGGCGGTCCGACGAAGCTGCTCGCCACCGTCATGTGTCTGCCGCTTATCGACGGCATCTTCCCGGCGCTCGTGCTCGCCGGGGCCGTCGACAGCATCGGCGGCATCCTGCAGGTCGGCCTGCTCGTGTTCGGCGGGAGCGCGACCGTCGCGGTCATCCTCGCGGAGATGGACGGCACGCCACGCGAACAGGCGCGGATCGTCGCGCTCGTCGGCGCCGTCGTCCTCGTTGTCGCCGCCATCGAGGCGGCGCTCGCGCCGACGATCAGTAGCGTCCTCAACCTGCACCTGTTCGAGCGCTTCGCCGCGCTGGTCATCGCTGCCGTCGCGGCCAAGACCGCCAGCGCACGCGTCGGGGAGTACCTCCCTCGCCCCGCGGTCATCGTCGGACTCGGCCTCGTCGCCAGCCTCGAACCGGCCGGCGCGGAACTCGTACTGGTGCCCGACGCAATGCTCGTCGCCCGTGCAGTCGCGGCCGCCGGCGTCGGCGTCGGGTTCGCGCTGCTCGTCGCCCTGCTCTCGCCGATGCTTCGCGAGCAGGTCGACATCGACCGCTTCCGCTTCGGGAGCGCCGTCGCGCTCGGGCTCCTGCCGCTGTCGCTGCTCGGCATGCCGTACGGCAACGCGCCGCTGGCCGTGCTCGTCGTCACCGCCCTGTTCGCGTTCGACCCGAGCGGCGACGCCGTCGCCGAGGACGGCGACACCGACGACGAAATGCCGTCCGTCTCGACCACCGACGCCGACTCGTCTCCCGACGGGGCGGTGGCCGATGGAGCCGTGGCCGACGGCGGTCAGGACGCCGCCCCCGACGAGGACGACCAGCCGGCGGACGCGCCCGTCTCGACCGAGGGCCGCGCCCCCTGGCTTTAGGAACGCTTACTTTCCCGGACCCACTCCGTTGCCCATGAGCAACCGCGTCGTGCAGGGCCGCATGGTGACGGGCGACTCGCTCGCCGAGATGATCGAGGGTGAACCGGTCATGGAAGCCGAGTCCATCGAGGACGCCGACCGCGACTGCCCCGACTGCGACGGCGACGTGCTCGCCGTGGGGTATATGCCCTCGGTGACGGAGTTCGTCACCGGCTACAAGTGCCAGAACTGCGACTGGGCCGAGACGGACCGCGACTGACCGCCGCCGAACCGAAACCACTTTACGGAACTCCGGCCAACGACAGTCCGAGGGGTCGTGGCCAAGCCCGGCATGGCGACTGACTCCAGAGAGATCTGCCCGGTGACGAACTCCACTGATATGCCGAGCGGGCGACTGATCATCGCTCGCGACGACGACGCTCTGGAGTACCGAGGCGATTCGGAGATATCAGTCGATCGGGGGTTCAAATCCCTCCGACCCCATACCGCTTTTAAAGAAACAGCCTTCCCTGAGCCGCCGGTCCGGAACCATTCCGGCGGGTCGTGGACGGAAGGACCGCGCTACGGCCAGAGCCCGCGAGCTTCCTTCGCCTTCCCGATCCGAGTGAGCGCCACGACGTAGGCGGCGTCGCGCCAGCTCACGTCCGCGGCTTCGACTTCCTCGCGCACGTCAGACCAGGCCGACAGCATCTCCGATTCGAGTTCGTTCCGGACCCGCTCGGCGGACCACTTGCGGCGGTTTATGTCCTGGAGCCACTCGAAGTAGGAGACGGTGACGCCGCCCGCGTTCGCCAGGATGTCGGGGAGAACCGGCACGTCGCGCTCGTTCAGGACGGCGTCGGCGCCGGAGGTCGTCGGGCCGTTCGCCCCCTCGACCACGATGTCCGCACGGATCCGGTCCGCGTTGTCCCGGGTGATGACGTTGCCGACCGCGGCCGGGATCAGCACGTCGACGTCCAGCTCCAGCAGCTCCGCGTTCGTGACCGTGTTCGGCGCGTCCTGCCCCATGACGCCCTCGGGTTGCTCGCTGTGGGTCGGGATGGCGTGCGTGTCGAGTCCGGCCGTGTCGTAGATACCGCCGTTCACGTCGCTGACGGCGACGACATCGGCTCCCCAGTCCTGCAGCAGGCGCGCGGCGTTCGCGCCGACGCTCCCGTACCCCTGAACGGCGACGCTCACGTCGTCGATCTCCTTGCCGTAGTAGTCGATGGCCTCGCGGGCGACGATGGCGACGCTGCGGCCGGGCGCTTCCTCGCGGCCGTAGCTCCCGCCGACGACCGGCGGCTTGCCCGTGACGACGCCGGGGATCGTCTCGCCCTGCTGCATGCTGTAGGCGTCCATGAACCAGGCCATCGTCTTCGCGTCCGTGCCCATGTCCGGTGCCGGGATGTCCTGGCTGGGACCGACCTCGTCGCGTATCTCCTCCGCGAAGCGGCGGGTGAGCCGCTCCTTCTCCCCCTCGCTGAGGTTCTTCGGATCGACGACGATCCCGCCTTTCCCGCCGCCAAAGGGCAGGTCCATGACGGCACATTTCCAGGTCATCCACATCGACAGGCCCACACACTCCTCTGCAGTCACCTCAGGGTGGTACCGGAGTCCGCCCTTGTACGGGCCGCGTACGTCGTCGTGCTGGGCGCGATAGCCGGTGAACACCTCGACGCTCCCGTCGTCCCGCCTGAGCGGGACCGACACCTCGACGACGCGCGTCGGGTGTTTCAACCGCTCGATGACGCCGCCGTCCACGTCGACGTGTGTCGCCGCCTCGCGTAGCTGTCGGCGGGCGGTTTCGAGCGCAGATTCGTGGTCGGACTCCGCAGCGTCGGTGACCTGTGTCGATGTCATCGGTAGTGAGCCGTCATTCGAAGGGCGTCCCGAGGTTCCGCATCGTTTCGCCACATTCGGGGCATTCGATCGGGTGGTCAGCCGTCGACACGCGGTGGCTGCATCCGAGACACTCGTACTCCGATTTCGCCGCCGCCTCGCGTTGCACGTCGCGGTCCATGTGTTGCAAGAATTGCTTCGACCTCCCGGCGGATAGCGTCTGAGGCTAAATAGTCAACCACGCCGGGGAGCTTGGTGGTTTACTATTCAACCGTCACGTATCCGTCCCGGTCCTCGAAGAGGGACGCGAACAGTTTCTGCTCGACCCGGCGGACGTGGTCGTAGAAGGCCGTATGTGAGATGTCGAGCGTCGACGCGATGTCGCGACCCGTCACGTCCCGGTCCGCCTCGAAGAACCCGCTGTGGTAGGCGACCTGCGCGACCTCCGCCTGCCGGTCGGTCAGCAAGGGTTCGCCCGCCCGGTCCGCATCCGTCGTCCGCGTCTGGTTCCGCTGGGAAACGAGTGTGACGTCCGAGAACCGTTCGGAGAGCAGCCCGTCGACGGCGCGGACCGTCGCGGTGTCGGGAACGTCCACGACGAGCCGGAGCTGCTCCGGGGTCGCTTCGACCGTTCGGCGCGTCGCACCGTGGCTCGCGAGCGCCGCGCTCAGGAACTGGTCCCGAACCGTGAAACTCACGAGCCCGCCGTCGTCGTCCGCCCGTATCAGCTCGGCGTCGATAACGTCGACGAGGTCGGCGGCCGCGTCGGCGACGGCCCTCGGGTCCGCCCCGTCGACGGCGACGAAGACGAGCGTCGAACCGTCCGCCCGGGTCACTTCGCTTTTCAGTTCCAGCGTACAGCCGACCCGCTCCGCGATCCGACGGAGGAGGGTCGCGGGGTCGTCGATCCGGTAGGTCAGTCGGAACACAGAGTCGCTTCGGAGTGCTTCCTTCCGCTGGAGGCTGTTTATCGCTGCCCCGATCGTGTCGCCCAGTTCGCGGAACACCGCCTGCACCGTCTCGCTGAACGCGTTCGGCTCGTCGCCGTACACGGTCAGTGTTCCGAACAGGACGCCGTCGTACGACAGCGGGACCGAGAGGACCGAATCGAAGTTCCGCGAGACCGCCTCCTTGCACCAGTTGGCCCCGCGGATGCTGTCGGCGACGTTCTGGACGACCGTCATCGACCGATCCTGACTGGTTCGGACGGCCGGTTCGGGGAGCGTTTCGCGGTCGGTCGTCGAGAGCGAGACGGCGTCGAGATACTCCCGGTTGTCCCCGGCCCACTCGCTCGGGCGGACTCGCTGGCCGTGCGCGGTCACCTCGCCGATCCACGCGAACGCGAACCGCTCGTCCGATGTGAGCCGATCACAGACCGCCTCGACCATCTCCTCCCGCGTCTCGGCGTGGACCAGCGCCTGGTCGATCTCGCGGATCATCTCGTTGACCCGGTTAGTCTCCGTGAGCCGGCGGTTGCGCTCTCTGAGTGTTGCGTCACGCTCCCGCAGTTCGCGCTCCCGTTCCAGGCGGTCGAACGCCGCCTCCGCCGTCGCCGCCAGTAGCTCGCCGATCTCCCTGTCCACATCGCTGAGCGGCCCGCCGTCGGTCGTTCCGAGCAGCAACACCCCGTGCTCGCCCAGCGGGATCGCAGACAGGTCGTCGAGGCTGTCGAACGCCAGCGCCGGGCCGCTCCCACCAGCATCTGTGCGGTCCGTCGTCCGCTCCTCGACGAACGCATTGCTGATCGCCGTTCGCTGGTCGAGGCTCACGTCGGGGAGCGACCCGACGGTTGCCCGGACACTGTCCGAGGCGGTGATCGGGTAGAGGACGTTCTCGTCGTCGTCGAACCCGTACACGGCCGCACCGCCGCTCGTCAGCGTCTCCGTCGCACTCGAGACGACCTGCGTCGCGACTTCCGTCCGCGTCTCCGCGTAGAGGAGTTCACGACTCGTCCGCTGGACCCCCGTCAGCGCCCGCTCGCGTTGCTTCCGTTTCGTGATGTCCCGACAGCTGTACAGCCGCGTGCCGTCCTGAATTGACACGTTCCGGACGTTGACGAGGAGCGTGTGTTCGTCGCCGTCCTTGTCGGTCGCCGCGTGCTCGACGTTCGTGACGACGCCCTCCTCCGCGAGTCGGTCGGGGTCGGCCGGGTCCGCCCCGAGCAGTTCGTCGATCGTCCCGAACTCGTGGATCTCCTCGGCGGTGTAGCCGAAGATGAAGTGGACGTTCGGGCAGACGTAGGTGAACTCCCCCTCGTCGTTCGTGACCAGCACCGTGTCGGTCATGTTGTTCAGGGTCACGCGGTGGAGCTCCTCGGACGACCGCAGCTCCGCCTCCAGCTGCTCCCGCTCCGCGCGGTCCTCGCCCTGGACGAGCAGCGTGTCGGGGTCGTCGCCCGCCGGCTGGACGCGGAATTCGAGTGTCGATCCCTCGGCTGCCTCGTCCGCGCACGCGAGCGCGCCCTCGAACGTCGTGTACGACCCCTCCCCCGCCCGTGTGACTGCGTCCTGCACCTCACGGCGCACCGTCCGGCCGCCGCGCCAGGGGAGCGCCCAGAAGCGCTTCCCCGCGACCGTCCCTTCCAGCGCCTCGAGGCGCTTCGCCGCGGCGTCGTTGATCCGTCTGATCGTCCCGTCGCGGTCGAGCACCGCGACGAACCGGTCCGGGTCGTCGAACGCCCCCCGGAACGCCCCCGCGTCCCGCGCAGCGCGTCCTCGCTCCCGCACGCACGAGAGTACTGTTTCGAGGCCGTCGACGCCCGTCGTCCCCGGCAGGTCCCCGTCCAGCGGGACCACCCACGACGCAGCGTCCGTCCCGACCGACAGGTCGGTGCCCGACAGGGGCGCGAGCACGAGCGTCGCGGCCTCCGGAACCGCCGCCGTCAGGTCCGATAGCTCCCCGTCGCCCTCGCCGTCGAACGCCGCGGCGCTGATAACGCAGTCGGGGGTCTCCCCGGTCCGCACCGCCCCGCATGCCGTGTCGATGGCAGTGTAGGTGGTCCGATCGACGGCCGGGAGTCGGTCTATCGCCGCCTCGACGCGGGACTGCCACGCCGGCGGCCCCGCAGTGACGACGCGGAACGCGGCGTCACTCCGTCCGTCCCCGTTCGGGTTCATACGCCGTGGGGAGTGGGTTCACGACGAAAAGTCTGCCCCTCGCCGACCGCCTGGACGCCGGACCACTCGCGGTCCCCCTCACGCGTACACGTCGTCCAGGAACGCCCGGATGGCCCGGTTGACCGGCTCCGGGCGCTCCAGGTTGGCCGAGTGGCCGGCCTCCGGGATCGTCTCCAGTCGCGCGTCCAGCGCCTCGGCCATCGGCTCCGCCTGCGACGGGTCCAGGGACGCGTCTTCTGCCCCGTGGATCACGAGCGTTGGCACGTCGAGCGCGGCCAGCCGCTCGGTCACGTCCGCGCGGCCCAGCCACGAGTCGACCTCCCGGTACACTGCCTCCCCCGGATACGTGGTCCAGCGGTCGATCCACCGCTCGACGAGGTCGGGCCGCTCCTCGCGGGTCGTCTCCCCGAACAGGTAGTGGGTGACGGTCTCGGCCATCGACCGGGGGACCGTCGTCTCGTCTCGGATCTGCTCGATCATCCCGCGGTACAGTTCCCTGTCGGACTCGGGGTGTGGTTCGGCGATGCTATCGATCAGGACGAGTCCGGCGATCCGGTCGGGAGCGCGGAGCGCGACGCGCAGCGCAGTGAACCCGCCCATCGACATCCCTGCCAGGACCGGCGCGTCCATGTCGAGCCCGTCCGCGACCGCCAGGCAGTCGGCGGCCAGGTCGTCCAGGTCGTACGCCGCAGCGAACCGCTCGGTCCGCGCTCGAAGGTCGTACGCCGCGACCCGGTACTCGTCCGACAGCGCCGCCAACTGCGGGGCGAACATCGTTCGGTCCATCAGCGAGCCGTGCGCACAGAGCAGCGGCGGTCCGTCCCCTGCTTCGGTGGCGAGTGCGTCCGCGCGGCTCCGGTACATCTCGGTAGCTGGGTCGGCCATGACCCACGTGCGGCGGACAGGGTCAAAAGCGTGGCCCCGTCCGGTCCGGCGTTTCGCGGCGGCGGGGGTGAGTCCCTTCCGGCTTCGAGTCAGTCGTAGGTGCGGTACGTCGCCGACCCCACGTCGACTCTGACGAGCGTGTTGCCCTCGTACGCGTCCGCATCCGCCCCGTACTTCGCGTTGATCCGGCGGTTCGCGTCGCGGAACGCGGCGTCGTCCTCGACGACCGTCGCGGTGCCGAGCAGCGTCACAGCCCACAGTGCGTCGCCGCCCTCATCCTTCTGAACCGAGAGCGCGACCCGCGGGTTCTCGCGGACGTTCGCCAGCTTCCGCCCCGCCGTGACGAGCCTGACGACGCCGTCGTCGTAGCTGTACCACACCGGCGCGACGTGGGGTCGACCGTCCACGCTGGTCGCGAGATGGGCCATCAGCGGCTCGCTCCGGAGGAGTTCGGCGGCCTCCGGGGGGACGGCGTCGGTCACGACCGGTGTTACGCCGCGGACGCGGATAAACGCCGATGCCGTCCCGCATCCCGATCCGCCGGCGACGCCGGCCTGTTGTCATTCAATAGTGCAATAAGGGAGTACCCCGTAGCTCGGGCAACCGTGGCCAACACGCAGGTTACGCTTATCCAGATCGACAACTACGGACCGTGGACGGTGACGCCCGAACCCCGGCGCGAAACCGACCTTCAGACTCTCCAGTCCCGCCTCTACGCCGACCTCTCGCAGGCCGTCGGCAGTCGGGACGGCTACGTCTTCTTCACGCGCTTCGACAACATGATCGCGGTGACGAACGGGCTAGACCGCGACGACCACGCCCGGATCCAGAAATCAATCGGAAACCGCTACCCGGTGTCGGTCAGCCTCAGTATCGCCGCCGACGGCTCGCCGATCGACGCGCTGGAAACCGCGACCGAACAGCTCCAGGAAGCCGGGAGCGCACAGGACAAGGACCGCCGGGAAGTCCTCCGCGGCGACCCGGTGTCGACTGCCGACCGCACCGACGACGACATCCAGATCGCGCACTTCGACGTCATCGACGCGACCGGCAAATACACCGACCAGCTCAACGCCTTCGACTCGTTCATCAACATCGAGCAGGGGTACGCGGCGCTCATGAAGCACATGCGTGAAGCACACGACTCCCTCTCGTTTTTCGTCGGCGGCGACAACGTCATCGCGGTCTGTCCGAACCTCTCCGCGGGGGCGTACGAGTCGGCCATCGACCACGTCTCCGAGGCCGTCGACGTCGACCTGCAGGTCGGCGTCGGCCAGTCGGACAACGCACACGAGGCCGGGATGGCAGCCAAACACGCGCTGGAGAAGTGTCGGTACAACGGCACCCGTGTCGAGCGGGCGAGCAAGCCGACCCTGAGCGACTAGTTGGCGGCGAGTTCGCCGGAGTCGGTCACCAGGTCCCCGACCGCCTCCGCCTGCTCCTGATAGCGGTTCCGGATCGTTATCTTGCTCACGTCCGCGATCTCGTGGACGTCGGTCTGCGTGCAGTCCTCGCGCCGAATCGTCGCGGCGTAGTAGACGGCTGCGGCAGCGAAGCCACGCGGCGATTTCCCCGAGGCGAGTCCCCTGTCGGTCGTCACCGTGACGATGTTCCGTGCCAGCTCCTGTGTCTCGGCCGATAGACCGAGCTGCTCGCAGTACTCGTCCACGTACGCCGAGGGGTTGAACGACTGGATCCGGATACCCAGTTCGGACTGGATCCATTTCGACCGACGGAACAACAGTTTCTCGGATATGTCCGCTTCCGCGGCTATCTCTCGTGGATGGGCCGGAACGTTCTCGCGCTTGCACGCGAGATACAGCGCAGCCGTCGCTATCACTTCACAGGAACGCCCTTGCTGTGTCTCGTCGGTGTACACCTGATGAAGGATAGCGTAGGCGGTTTCACAGACGGTCTCGGGCAGGTCGAGCGCGTCAGCGACGGCGCGAATGCGCTCGTCGCCTCGTTCGCGCAGTGCGTCGATATCCATGTGTTCCCACAAACCGACGTGTTCACTGGCACTTCGCCACCCAGACATCTATCTCTTTCGTCGGTCGGGGTATCCCGCCGGAACCCGAACGGTCGTTCATTCGATAGCGATCGATCCGACGGCCTTTTATGATAGACGGGCATCGGATAGAGTGCGACGAACCACACGCGGAAGGCGAGACGGTCCTCGACCTTCCCCGTACGCTTCGGACGGGGTCGGACCCGTTCCGGATGACAGGGTTTATATACGCTTCATCCGGTACGATACAGTCCGAACCGGAGCCCAACACGGCATGGATCAGTTCGCCGTGTCTGGGTCTCGACGGGTCAGCTCCCGTCGAGGTGGGTCCGATGGGTTTATGTACCCGTCGTGGCCTACTCTTACATCCGAAGCGGTGGGCGGCTCACGCTGCCCGGGACTTCGAGCGAGCGGCCGACGCTCGCCGGGCCGGTTCGACGGGTTTATGTACCCGTCGTGGCCTACAAAGAAGTCCGAAGGAGATGAGGATTCCACCCCTGCGGTCCGCCGTACACGATGGGATCTGATGTTAGCCTTGGTAGTTCGGTGCCACCCGGCCGGTCAGCGGCTCGGTGGGCACCGAGCACGGACCACGCAATATGGTGTATACTCTGACGAGTATACCCGCCAAGCCCCCCAGTCCACCACGGACTGGGAACATTCCGGTTGATCCTGCCGGAGGCCATTGCTATCGGGGTCCGATTTAGCCATGCTAGTCGCACGGGTTCAGACCCGTGGCGAATAGCTCCGTAACACGTGGCCAAACTACCCTACGGAGGAGGATAACCTCGGGAAACTGAGGCTAATACTCCATACAGCTCTCTCCCTGGAACGGGCTGAGCTGGAAACGCTCCGGCGCCGTAGGATGTGGCTGCGGCCGA
>NZ_RCIH01000004.1:300000-375332 GCF_003675855.1 Halostella salina
ATGGCTGACCGCGGCCCTCGAACGACCCATCGCCGCGGTCGCCCGAGCGACCGCGCCCTGACCCCGGTCGTTGGCAAGGCCCTGGAGATAGCGATCGTCGTCCTCTACGTCGCGCTGCTGACGGCGTCGCTGTACGGCAACGCTGTCCCCGAGTACCGGAGCGAAGCGGGCGCGGAGGTCGGCAACCGGACGCTGGCGACGGCGGCCCACGGCGTGCAGCAGGCGGTGCCGGCCAGCCCGACGGTCGGGACGGCGCGAACGCGCGTCGATCTGCCCGAGCGGATCCGCGGCGCGACGTACCGCATCCGTGCCGACGGCGAGATGCTGGTGCTCGACCACCCGGACGCCGCCGTCGGCGGCCGGGCCCGGCTCGTGCTTCCCGACTCGGTGGTGTCGGTGTCGGGAACGTGGCACAGCGACGGCGAGACGGCGGTCGTTGTCGAGCGCGTCGACGGCGGCTTCGCGGTCACGCTGGAGGGCGACTCATGAGCCGCGCACAGGCGAACATGCCCGCGCTGCTGGTCGCCCTGATCGCGCTCTCGACGGTCGCCGGCGTCGGGCTGTTCGTCGCGGACGACGCGGTCGGGAGCGCGACGCGGGACGCCGGCGAGCGCCGCGTCGCAGTCGGTCTCTCCGACCGCCTCGTGAGCGCCGACGGGCCGCTGGCGGTCCGCGCGAACGTGCTCGACGCCCGGGCGGTCGCGTCGCTCACGCCCGCGGCGTTCGAGTCGCAGTACCCCGT
Organism: Halostella salina; assembly: GCF_003675855.1. Taxonomy (NCBI): domain Archaea; kingdom Methanobacteriati; phylum Methanobacteriota; class Halobacteria; order Halobacteriales; family Natronoarchaeaceae; genus Halostella; species Halostella salina. Next base: position 300,743 of record NZ_RCIH01000004.1, read on the forward strand.
CGCGCGGGACCACGCCGTCCGCGTGACGCTCGACGGCGAACCGCTCGTCAGCACTGGCGACGCCGACGGCGGAACGACGATCCGGCGGGTCGTGCTCGTCGAGCGACGCGAGCGTGTGACCCGCACGCCGGCGCTCGGCGCGAACCGCGAACAGTCGGTGACGCTCCCGCGGCGGACGCCGAACGCGACGGTCGAACTGTCGCCGCCGAACGGCACGACCGTCACCACGGTCCGGGCGAACGGCCGCGTCGTGCTGCACGACGACGCCGGCGTCGAGGGCACCGCGACCGTCGACCTGTCGCGGTTCGAGACGGCGACGCTGACGTTCGCGTCCAGCGACCGGCTCCCCGACGGGAGCGTGACCGTGACGTACTACCCCTCGCGGACCCGGAAGGCCCTCCTGGGGGTGACCGTCGATGGATAGCAGGGCACAGCTGTCGCTGCCGGCCATCGAGGTCGGCGTCGGCGTCGTGCTGGTCGTCGGCGTCCTGACGACGTTCGCGCTCGGCGTCCCGGACGCCGACACCCGGGAGCCACAGCTGGACGCCTACGCCGAGGACGCCGCGACGGTGCTGGCGGGCGAGTCGCCGCGACACGGCGGGGCGACTCGGCTCGCGGAGGTGGTTCGGACGCCCGAGCGCTTCGAGCGCGAGCGCGACGCGCTGGAGCGCCGCGTCGACCGGATCCTGCCGGACAACCTGCTGTTTCGGGTCGAGACGCCACAGGGTGCGGTCGGCTACGAACGGCCGGCGGGCGTGACCGTCGGCTCGGCGACCGTGACGACCGCCAGCGGCGACGTGACGATACGGGTGTGGTACGCATGAGACGGCTCGGCCCCGACCGGAACCGCGGCCAGCTCGTTCTCGTCGCAGCGGGCGTGCTGGCGCTGGCGCTCGTCCCGATCGCCTTCGCGTACCTCCAGCTCGGCTACCACGCCGACGTTCGGGCGGGCGTCGAGTACGACGACCCGGGGCGCAACGCCGAGCGCCTGCTCGAACGCGGCGTCCACGACGCGAGCGCCGACGTGCGGGGCGAGTACGAGTGGTGGCAGCGCGAGGACGCCGTCGCCGCGGTTCGGACGAACCTCGAACCGCGGCTCGAAACGCTCCGCGCGGCCCGCGTCGACAGCGGAACGGCCTACGAGGTGGCGTACAACGACAGCGCCGCCGCGGCGTGGGCCGCCCGGAACTGCCCCAGTGGACCGGACCGACAGTTCGGTGACTGCGAGGCCATCGACGGCGTCGTCGTGCAGGAGCGCGCCGGCGAGGCGGCGGTGCTGGCGGTGGCGCTCGACGTTCGCGTGACGACGGCGGACGGGCGGTGGCGGGCGACGCCGGTTGTCGAGGCGACCGGGAACGCGACGGCGACGGCGTGACCGGCAGGAACGCCGTTGTCTCCTTGCCTGTCCACAAAACATTTAGAAAACTCCGAGGGAAACCGGCCATGGACCGCCTTCGTACCCACCCGGCGTTCGCGCTGGTCGGTCTCGGCGTGCTCGCAGCGCTCTCCGGTATCATGCTCGGGGGCGACGTGTTCTTCGGGTACGGCAAGTTCGGCGAGGCGTACGTGTTTCACGTCGGCGTGTTCGCGTTCGCTTTGGCGGGGGCGATGACGCTCGTTCGTCGCACGTCATTGCAGGCTAGCTATCGGGCCGTAGCGACGGCTTCCCTCGCGCTCGTCGCGCTGTACCTGTGTGCGGTCGTGTTACTCTGGTACGACGTCATCGTCACGCCGCCGCCGATCTACAGCCCCGACCCCACGCTGGCCGGCCTCGCGCTCGACCGAGTCTCGATGGCGCTCGCGCTGACGCCGCTCGCCGCGGGGTACGTGTTCGGAGCCGATTCGGTTACGTCGCCCGGTTCGAGAGGCGAAACTGTGCCGTCCGTCCTGGTGCTGTTCGTGCTCGGGTCGTTCGCGCTGGCCGCCCGGATCGACAGCAGCGGCGGTGCACATCCCGGTTTCGTCGGGCTGATCTATCAGATCGTTCTGGTCGTTGGCGTCGTCGCGGCGCTCCCGTTCTACGTCGTCGCCAGCTGGGAGTTCGCCGAGCGCAGTGACGGGGCGTCGGCGACATAGCGCCGTCAGGCCCTCGGCCGTGACCGCTACGCTCTGCTCTCGCTCCACCGCGACGCGAGATACGAGAACGCCGCCAGCGCGAGCGCGAGGCCTAGTTTTCGGGCGACGCCCCGCTTCGTCGGCCGCGACGGGTCGTCAGTCGTCGTCTCCGAATCGCCGGTCGGCCGGGGGAGGAACCTGTTCACGACTGTTCTACGGCCCACGGCCGCATACGTGTTCCGAGGCCACCGCCGTCGCCCGCGTGGGGCGTTCCAGGTACCCGTCCGAGGGCGTTGCACCACCTCTGCCTGTCAACATTTATATCTGTGCCGCGAAACTACAACGGTATTGATGGACCGAGTCAACGGTCGCCCTCCGGCTGTCTCGGCAGGATGAGCGGCGAGTACCGTGAACAGGTATACGACGCCTTCGCCGACCGAAGCCTCACGGCGGAGACGGCGATAGACAGGGCGCTGGAAGCCGGCAGGGAGCGGCTGGAGGTCGGAATCGGCTTCCTCACCTGCGTCGAGGACGGCACCCAGACCATCGAGCGGTCGGTCGGCTCGCACGACGCGATCGCTCCCGGCAACCGCTGTCCGCTCGACGAGGCGTACTGTCGGCGGACCGTGGAGACGGAGGGATTGACGAGCGTCCAGAACGCGTCGGCGTCGGACCTCGTCGATGAGGTGGCGTACGACCGGTTCGGGCTGGGCTGTTACATCGGTGGGAAGGTGCTGGTCGACGGGTCGGTGTACGGAACGCTCTGCTTCGCCGACGAGGCGACGCGGGACCGGTCGTTCTCGGAGGCCGAACAGCTGTTCGTCGAACTGGTCGCCCGGCTGACCGGGAGCGCGATCGAGCGCCAGCGGTGGGACCGGACGCGCCGCGACCGGATCGAGCGCCTCGACGAGGAGCGCCGTCGCTTCGAGGGGATCGCCGACGCGAGCTCCGACATCATCTACCGGATCGGCTCGGACGGACGGTTCACCTACGTCTCCGCGGCGGTCGAACACGTGCTCGGCTACGAGCCGTCGGCGCTGGTCGGTGAGCCGCTGGAAACGCTCGTGGCGGCGGACGACCGCGACCGGATCACCGACGTGCTGGAGAACGTGTTCGAACGGCATCCGGTCAGGAACATGCAACTCGACCTGCTGGCTGCCGACGGCGAACGCGTCCCGGTGGAAGTCAACTCGACCGTCATCTCCCCGGCCGACGGGGAGTTCGTGGTTCAGGGGGTCGCACGCGACGTGAGCGAGCGGGAGGACCGGACGACCGAACTCCGCCTGAAAAACAGCGCGGTCGACGCCGCCCGCGTCGGCATCACCATCGTCGACGTGCGGCAAGAGGACGACCCGGTTGTGTACGCCAACGACGCGTTTCAGGAGCTGACGGGGTACGACACCGAGACGATCCTCGGGGCGAACTGCCGGATCCTGCAGGGGAGCGGGACGGCCGAGGAGCCGGTGGCCAGACTGCGTGAGGCTATCGCCGACCGGGAGCCGGCGAGCGTTGAACTGCTGAACTACCGGGCGAGCGAGACCCCGTTCTGGAACAGGGTGTCGATCACGCCGGTCACCGACGACGCCGGTGAAGTCACGCATTTCGTCGGATTCCAGCAGGACGTGACCGCCGGGAAGCGGACGACGCGGCTCATCGAGGTGCTGAACCGCGTGCTCAGACACAACCTCCGCAACGAGATGAACGCCGTCCGGGGGTACGTTGACCTCATCGAGTCCGGCGACGCCACGGCGGCCCACGCCGACCGGATCCGGGAGGCGACGGACGAACTGGTGAACCTGAGCGATCGTGCACGTGAACTTGAGTCGTACGCGACCGCCGACCGCGCCCCCGAACGCATCGCCACCGCGTCGCTGCTGACCAGGGTCGCCGACGAGTACCGTGCCGTGGACGACGTGACCATCGCGGTCGACGCCGTGGACGACGTGTCCGACGTCTGTGCCGGGCCGGAGATAGAGCGTGCCGTCCGGGAACTCGTCGACAACGCGATCTGTCACGACTCCGACCCGCCGACCGAGGTAACCCTCGACGCACGCGACGTCGGCGAGTGGGTCGAACTGACGGTCGTCGACGACGGTCCGGGCATCCCGGCGGACGAGGCGGCGGTCATCGAGAGCGGCCGCGAGACCCCGCTGGAGCACGGGACGGGGCTCGGCCTGTGGCTCGTCAACTGGATCGCCACCAGATACGGCGGGTCGTTCCAGACCGAGGCGACCGACGACGGGACCGTCGCGACGGTCCGGCTGCCGGCGATCGCCGCCGACGAATCAGTCGAGGACGCCGCGAAGCCGCCGACGACGCTGTTCCGATAGGCGGGACTTCGGGACCCGCGGACTGTCGTACCCCCGTATCGATGGCCAGCGACCTGTCGGACGGTCATCGGTAGACCGTTCCAACAGTCCGTGCGATACTTCGTCACCGGCGACCTGTTCGGTGCGGGTGATCCACGCACTGGTGTCGCGGGTCCGATGCGCGCTGGGCGGCGGCGAACCCCGTCATCCCACCAGTAAACGCGCCTTGGCTGGCAATCCGCTGATACGGATACGAACGTTTCACCTAATTCGAGGTAGAAGCCCCACCCTCAAGGAGCGTGGGGCTTCCGACCCCAGCGGAAGCCCAAGCAAGTAGGACGGGGAGGAAACCGGCCCGGTACTAACCAGCCGCTAGACTGGCACCTGCTAACTCCAATTATTAAGTAACTACAACTATATATGTGAATGTATCGTGGAGTACCGTCGTACCGCCGTTATCAAGCTCGACACCCCCGAAGGTGCAGATACACTCCTTCGAGAGACAGTCGAGCAATTCAAATACTGCGCCAACACCGCGAGCGAGTGGTGCTGGCACGGCGACGACGGCTACCACGTCACTTCGAAAGCGAAGGCCGAACGCGCCCTGTACGACCAGCTCCGTGAGGACACGGAGCTAACCGCAAATCTCGTCCAGAAAGGGATTCGCCAAGCCGTCGAATCCGTCAAAAGCGGCGTCGAGCGGCTCAAAAACGACAAAGAATCATCTCGTCCGACGTTCACGGCGGATACCGCCGTTTACGACAAGCGAAGCGCCACCTTCCACCGTGACCACGTCTCGCTCTCAACACCGGACGGACGGATCGAGTGCGACTACATTCTGCCTGACGATGCCGAGACACCCCCGACAAAGTACGTCGCCAACGAGGAGTATGAGTTTCGGCGGGCGACACTCCATCGGCGTGACGGCGACTGGTATCTTCATGCGTCAATGCTCAAAGAGGAGGAGGACGGGGACGACACCGAACCCACCACCGGGCACAGAACAGTCCTCGGTGTGGACCTCGGTGTAAATCAACTCGCGGTTGCTTCGACCGGGCGGTTCTGGTCGGCAGACGAGTTCAACCACTGGAAACGAGAGTACGAAAAGCGACGTGGCGACCTCCAGCAGTGCGGGACACACGCGGCACACGACGCGATAGCAGGTGTCGAGCGGAAGGAGGACGGACGCTTCGAGATATTCCTGCATCGGGTCGCCAATGAGATCGTGGCTGAAGCCGTCGAACACGATTGTTCGCATATCGTGTTCGAGGATTTGACGGACATTCGTGAGAACGTGTCACAGGCGTCGTGGCACCATCTGTGGGCGTTCCGCCGCCTCTACGAGTACGTCGAATACAAAGCCAGAGCGCAGGACGTTGAAGCTGTTCAGGTGGACCCACGGAACACGTCAAACCGGTGTTCGACCTGTGGGTTTACCCACGACGACAACCGCCACGGCGAGAACTTCGAGTGTCAGGATTGTGGCTACCAGAACCACGCCGACTACAACGCTTCAAAGAACATCGGCTTGCAGTATCTCCGGCGTCGGCAAAACGCAGACGCCGGAGGCGCACCCGTAGACGTGCGCTTGAATCGCGGGACACTGAACGTGAGTGGAGAGTACGAGCTTCCCGCCTCATCCAAGGCGTAGAACGGAAGTCCACGCGAAAGCCCTAGTGCAGGCTCACAGCCCGCACGTCGTCAGACCTCGTCTGACGGAACCCTCAACGAGCGAGCGAGGCAATTGCCTCCGAGCGAAGTAGGGAAGGGTCGTTTACTCACCCCGGTATTCACAACGGATGACGTTGAGAGGTGACGGTGACCCAGATGGGGGGATCCAGCCACGCCGACGACCGACTCGTATCGCTCGTCCTCGCGACCATCGCCGTCGCGGGGGCGCTGGCGGCGCTCCCGGCGGCCGGCGCGGTCGGCGCGCCCGGCCCGGCCGACGGACAGGAGCGCGACGCGCCGCCCGACGTCGACACCTACGCCGTCACCCAGGGGGGCAACTGCGTCGAGGTGACGCCGTTCGGCGACGACACCGAGAGCGTCGCGGCGTTCTACGAGTACGGGCTCCACACCGGGCTGTACAGCTCACAGGGGACCCGCGAGTACCAGGAGTTCGACGAGAGCCAGCTGTTCCTCTACGACGGTAGCGAGGGCGGCAGCGTCGTCTTCGTCCACGGCGAGGCCGGCAGCGGGGTCGGCGGCGGCGTCGCGACGATGCGGCTCTCCGGCGTCTCGCCGGCGGGCGAGTGGGCCGTCAGGGACGACAACTACACCACCCGGATGGACAACTTCACGCACGACGGCACGTCGGCCCGGGCCGACTGGTGGTGGGGGAGCAACCGGACGGACGGCGGCGCGTTCCGCGGGCTGGAACGCGGCGACTACGAGGCGGTCACCGTCGACCCGGCGTTCAATCAGGCGGCACCCTACTGGACGCTCGACACGCCGACGACGATAAACGACTGGCTGCTCCGGAGCGCCGACGGGCGGACGATCCAGTTGTCGAAAACCACCCCGGTGACGATACGGCCCGGGACGTGCAGCGGCGCATCGACCCACGTCACGGCCAACGGGACCGACGGCTTCGCCGCGACGGTTCGCAACGCTACGGCGGCCAACGGGACGACGTTTCGCCCCGCGCTGTCGTCTGACGCCGGCGTCGGCGTCGACCGGGTCGCCGTCGACCACGGCGACGGCTCGTGGTTCCAGTTCGGCCTGAACCGGACCAACGCGAGCGCGGCGGCCGACACGGCGCTCCCGGCCGATCCGCTGTTCGCGGTCACGCCGGAGAGCGACGCCCTCGACGACGGCGGCCTCGACGGCGTCGAGTACACGTTCGCCGTCGACCGCGACCGGCTCGCCGACCGGCCGGTCCACCCGGGCGACCTCGCCCTGTTCCAGTACCGCGACGGCGAGTGGCGACGACTCGACCGCGACCTGGAGCGTCGCGGCGGGGAGGTGCTGCTCCGCACGACCGACGCAGAGGGGACAGCGCCCGTCGCGGTCGGCGCGCTCCAGCCGTCGATCCGGGTGACCGACCTGTCGCTGTCGGCCGACACGGCGTCCCCCGGGGAGGACGTGGAGATCACGGCAACGGTGACGAACGACGGCGAGGGCAACGGGACCTACGTGGCACGGCTCACCATGTTCGACCAGACGGTCGACCGGCGGTCGGTTCGGGTCCCGCCCGGTGCGGACCGGCGCGTGACGTTCACCCGATCCGTGGCGTCGCCGGGAACGTACACCGTCACGGTCGACGACGCCCGGACCGAACTCGTCGTCGAGGGAAGCGGCGGCGTGGCGGACCTGCCCTCCGACAGCTCAGTCCCGCCGACCCTGATCGTCGGCGCGGTCCTCGCCGTCGCCGTCGCCGCGGTCGTCGGCTACCGCGCCCGGTGAGTCGGCAAGCTCGTCGGTCAGCCCCCACTCCTCGGCCCTGTCTCGCGCCTCGGCCCGCGCCTGTTCGCGGATCGCCGCGACCTTCTCCTCGTCGTCGAGGAACGCGGCGACGGGCGAGGACGCGTCCGCGGCCGTCCCGGTGCGGTCGTCCGGTGCGGCCGTCCGCGTGCGGTCAGCGAGGCCGGGGTCGCCGGCGAGGCGCTCCGCGGGGAGTCCCGGAGGCACTTGGAGCTCCGGGGTGTCGTGAAGGTCCGCGAGCGCCGTCCGGTCGAGTTCGAACACCTCGACGCTGTACGGGCCGGGAACCGCGAAGTCGGCGATGGCGTCGGGACCGCCGGCGTCGGTGCCGGTGTGGTACGCCAGCACCGGCACGCCCGCCTCGAACGTGAGGACGCCGCGGCCGTCCGCGTCGAGCAACAGCGAGTCGGTCGGCTCGAACACGACGTACCCGGTCAGATTCCGGTCGAGCGCGGTCGACAGCGCCGTCGCCGGGTCGCCGACGACGCGGGAGCGCACCAGCTGGCCGCGGGGCAGCCTCATGGCCGGTCGGGGACGACGGCGCTCCGGAAGCGGTCCGCGACGGCGTCCGAGTCGCCGGATCGGACGGTCAGCGCGTCGGCCGCCTCGCGGAACGCCGCGGCGGCGGGCGAGTCGGGGGCGTGTGCCAGCAGCGGCTCGCCGGCGTCCCGTGCGTCGTGGACCGCCTCGCTCTCCGGCACCGTCGCCAGCGTCGGCCCGTCGAAGTACTCCTCGGTGCGCTCGGCGACGCGCTCGACGCTTCCCTCGTCGCGCACCTTGTTGAACAGGACGCCCGCGCTCCCCGTGCCGTACGACCGGGCGTACTCGCCGACCTTCAGCGCGTCCGACAGCGCGGGGATCGTCGGCTGGAGGACGGTGACGATCCGGTCCGCGAGCACGACCGGGAGGACGGCGCTTTTCGACCCCAGCGCGGCCGGGGAGTCGAGCAGCAGCACGTCCGCGTCGGCTGCGAGCGCCGCCACCACGTCGCGGAGCCGCGTCGGGTCGGCCGCCTCGAAATCCGCGAGGCTCGTCCCACAGGGCACGACCCGCATCCCGAACCGGTCGTAGGTGGCGTCCTCGACCCCGGCGTCGGTCTCCGACAGCAGGAGGTCGTGGAGCGTCACGTCGACGTCGGCCAGTCCGGCGTGAAACAGCAGGTTCGCGAGACCGGTGTCGGCGTCGACGACGGTCACGTCGTGGTCCTCGGCCAGCGCCATCCCGAGCGCCAGCGTGCTCGTCGTCTTCCCGGTTCCGCCCTTCCCGCTTGCCACCGCGAACGCCTCGACCATCAACAATCGATACAGTCGGTATCCGTGTTAAAATTTCTCCTCTACCGAGACGAAACTCCCAACCGAAAGGAGCGTGGTGGGGTCCCACGCCGAAAGGGGGTGGGGAAGGGGGGGGGGGGGGAACGATCCGGGGAACAGCCGGCCCCGGTGCCGTGGCGTCGCCGGGGGTGGGGGGAAGAACGGCGACGGCCACACTTCCACGGTAACCCGGATTTAGTGTAAAACTTTTGGCCGATCTCCCCCTCAATCGCCCTTCTGACGGCCGATCCCGAACCGGGCGGGCGGGAGGACGCTCCCGACCAGTTCGGCGGCGGCGTCGTACGGCGACTGTACCGGGGTGGGCGGGCGCTCGCCCTCGAACAGCGGGTCGACCAGCGCTGCCCGGGCGGCGGCGCTGTCGAACAGGCCGTGGAGATAGGTCCCGAGGACGCTCCCGCGTGCGGCACCGCGACCGTCGAACGGCCGCTCGACGGGGCCGACGGCACGGGTCTCGCCGGCGTGGATCTCGTACCCCTCGACCGTCGCGTTTGCGCCGGCGAGCGGCCCGACACCGTGGAGCCGGCGGGACACGCTGGTCACCCGCTTTTTCCGCGAGAACTCGGTGACGACCGGCAGGAGGCCGAAGCCGGAGACGGCGTCCGCGCCGTCGGTCGCCCGCTCGACGCCTGCGTTCTCGATCCGCTCGCCGAGCATCTGGTAGCCGCCACAGAGGCCGACGACGGGGCCGTCGAACGCCGTCAGGGCCTCGCCAAAGCCCGCGTCGCGGAGCGTGAGCAGGTCGTCGACGGTGTTTTTCGACCCCGGGAGAACGACCGCGTCGGCGTCGGTCAGTTCCGCGTCCGGTGGGACGTAGGCGACGCGGACGCCGGGTTCGCGGGCGAGGGGTTCGAGGTCCGTGACGTTCGAGATCCGCGGCGTCCGTGGGACCGCGACGGTGACCGCCCGGGCGTCGGCGACGCCGTCGTCGGCCCCGCGGACCGCGCGCTCGCCGACGGGCGGCAGCGAGAGGCTGTCCTCGGCCGGCAGGCCGGGGTCCTCGTACGGGAGGACGCCGAGTATCGGGACGTCGGTGCGCTCCTCGAACTCGTCGATCCCCGGGTCGAGCAGCGACTCGTCGCCGCGGAACTTGTTGATGACGCAGCCCACCACGCGCTCTCGCACGTCGACGGGGAGCAGTTCGAGCGTGCCGACGAGGCTGGCGAACACGCCGCCGCGCTCGATGTCCGCGACGAGGAGGACCTCGGCGTCGGCGAAGCGGGCGGTCTCGACGTTCGCCAGGTCGCGGTCGTGGAGGTTGATCTCGGCGATGGAGCCAGCGCCCTCCGCGACGACCACGTCGTGTTCGGCCGCCAGCCGCCGGTGGGACTCGACCGCGGCGCTCCGGGCGGTCTCCCAGTGATCCTCGTAGTAGTCGCCGGCCGCGTAGTGGCCGACCGCCTCGCCGTGGACGACGAGTTGGCTCTCGCCCTCGCCGCGGGGCTTCAGCAGGACGGGGTTGTGGTCGGTCGTCGCGGGCACCCCGGCGGCGCGGGCCTGCACCCACTGGGAGACGCCGACCTCGCCGTACCCGTCGGCGTCGTCGCCGGCGGTCGGCACCGCCCGGGCGTTGTTGCTCATGTTCTGGGCCTTGAACGGGGCGACGTCGATCCCGCGTTGCGCGAGCAGGCGGCAGAGGCCCGCAACGACCGTGCTCTTGCCGACGTGGGAGGCGGTGCCGGCGACGAGTATCGTCCGCGTCATTCCTCGGGTCAGTACTCGGTTCCCTTCCGGGCCGGTTGCCCGGCGTCGATGGGGTGTTTCTCCTTCCCTATCTCCGTCACCAGGTCCGCGTGGTCGACGACGTAGTCCGGATGCTCGTGGCCGCCCGTCAGCACGAGTTCGAGGTCGTCGGGCTTGCGCTCGATCAGGTCGACCACGTCCCCCGGGTCGACGAGGCCCCGGTTCGCCGCGTACAGGATCTCGTCGACGATCAGCATGTGGACGCGCTCGCCGTCGATGACGGGGTCGTCGACCAGTTCCCGTGCCCGGGCGAGACCGCCCTTCGCGCGGGCCTCGTGTTCGTCGTCGTCGCTGGTGCCGAAGCCGTGCCAGCCGTAGTGGCCGCTGTTCTCGAAGGAGTACCGCGGCAGCTCGGCGATCGCGTTGTACTCGCCGCGCACGTCCTCGACGGTGCTCGTCCCGCCTTTCATCAGCTGGACCATGTGGACCCGGTAGCCGTGGCCGGCCGCCCGGAACCCCATGCCCATCGCCGCGGTGCTCTTGCCCTTGCCGTCGCCCCAGAAGACCTGGACCAGCCCGAACGAATCGGGGGCGGACGGTTCGATCGGCTGTGCGTCGACCGTGTCGGTTGCGTCGTCTCGTGTCATGGGTCGGATCTCGTCGGGTGTCACAGTGCGTCGACGAATTCGTCGAACGCGCCGCTCTCCGGGTGGACGTGGGCGTACGTGCCGAGCGTCCGGTACTCGGTCAGCCCGTCACGCTCGCCGTCGATCCCGTCGCCGCGAACCACCTCGAACGCGAACCGGGCGTCGCGGTCCGGGTCGCACTCCGAGTAGTGGAACTCGTGGCCCCGGAGCGCGTCGCCCGCGGCCGCGGTCAGCGTCCCCTCCCGCGCCCGGAGTTCGACGTGGTCCAGCGCCCGGTAGCGCTCGGACATCTCCACGTCCGCCGGGAGGACGCCGGCCATCGTGTGCTCGTCGCCGTCCGCGGTCGTCAGCGAGCGCGCCAGGGCCATCAGCCCGCCGCACTCGCCGAACACCGGCAGGCCCTCGGCGGCGCGGTCGGCGAGCGCCGTCAGCGCGGGACTCGCCGCGAGGTCCGCCGCGTGCAGCTCCGGGTAGCCGCCGGGGAGGTAGACGCCGTCGCACTCGGGCAGGTCGTCGCCGGCTGTCGGCGCGAACGTGGTCACCTCGGCCCGCTCGCGCAGGCGCTCGACCGTCGCCGGATAGATGAACCGGAACACGTCGTCCCGCGCGACGGCGACTGTGCGGTCGCGGGCGGGCCGCGCCGGCTCCGGGGACTCGGGACGGGGCGGCGTCCGCGCCAGGTCGACCAGCCGCTCCGCACGAACCGTCTCTGCGGCGGCGTCCAGCGCGTCCTCCGGGACCGTCACCTCGCGCCCGCCGTGCAGGCCGAGGTGGCGCTCGGGCAGTTCGAGCGCGTCGTCCGGCGGGACCCGGCCGAGATACGCCAGTTCGTCGGGCAGCGCCTCGCGGATCCCTGCCTCGTGGCGGCCCCCGTGGGCCTGCTGGGCGAGAACGCCCGCCACGTCCGGGTCCGCGTCCGTCCGCGCGGCGTACTCGCGGAACCCGAGCGCCGTGGCGGCGACGCTCTCCATGCCGGCCGACGCGTCGACGACGAGGACGACCGGGAGGTCGAGCGCCGCCGCGACGGCCGCCGTGCTCGCGGCGTCGCCGTCGTACAGCCCCATCATCCCCTCGACGACGCAGACCTCGTCGTCGCCGTCAGCGCCGCGCCAGTAGTTCCGGCGGAGGCCGTCCTCCCCTTCCAGCCACGGGTCCAGCGTCCGCGAGGGGCGACCCGTGACGGCCGCGTGGTGGCTCGGGTCGATGAAGTCCGGTCCGGCCTTCGCGGAGCGTGGGTCGTACCCCGCCGCGTCGAGCGCGCGGAGCGTCGCCAGCGTCGCCACGGTCTTGCCGACGCCCGAGGCGGTGCCGCCGAGCGCGACGCCTCTCACGGCTCGAACACCTCCGTCTCCCCGAGCGGTTCGACGCCGTGCCGGGCGTCGGCCACGGACTCCGGGGTCGCCTCGTCGGCGTACCGCGACTGGAGGCTCGCGCGGAGGGCGTCGCGGACGCAGGCCCGCGCGGCCCGGCCGACCTCGGTCCCGCTCCCGGAGAACGCGGCGCGCTCGCCGTCGGGGTCGCAGGCCGCGACGACGGCGTCCGTCGTCGTGCCGGGAAAGCCCGTCTCCCGCAGGAGCGTCGCCGCCTTGGCCTCCGCGGCGACGGCGACGAGGTTCGGGAGCGCGCCGGGCGCGAGCGAGCGCGCCGTGCCGACGACGACGTTGACGGTGCCCGTCGGCGGGGTGTCGGGGGCGTCGCCGTCCGCCGGTTCGGGATCCCTGCCTGTGCCGCTCCCGCCGACCAGCGGCGCGGGGTTCGACAGCCCCGCGGTGGCGACGGCCTCGACCGGGCCGGCCCGAGCACCGCGAGCGTGGCGCTGGGCGACGCCGGTCAGTAGTGCGGGGCCGTCTGCGTCCCCGTCGAACCCCGCCTCGGCGCGGCGCTCCGCGACGTAGGCCGCCAAGTCCGTCCGGTCCCACCCCTCCGGGACGGTCACGTTGTACGCGGCGTCGGCGACGCGCTCGCCGCCGTCGAAGCCGGTGCTGAGCCAGCGCGTCCCGGGCCGGCGGAGCCGCGTGACACCCTCGCTGACGGCCGTCTCAAACATCCCGCATCGCCTCCACTAGCAGGTCGTTCTCGTCCGGCGTCCGGACGGCAACGCGGACGTGCGAGTCCAGCCCGCGGAACGTCGTCGCGTCGCGGACGGCGACGCCCCGCTCGCGCAGCCCCGCAACCAGCTCCGCCACGTCGCGTTCGCCCACGTCGACGAGCAGGAACGGGGCCGCGGACGGCCGCACGTCGAACCGCTCGCCGAGCGCCCCGCGGAGTCGCTCCCGCTCGCGCTCGACGCGGTCCCGCGTCTCGGCGACGAACTCGCGCTGCCGCAGGCAGTGGGCCCCGACCGCCGCCGCGGGCGCGCCGAGCGTCCAGGCGCGGCGGGCGGCCGCCAGCCGGTCCAGCAGGTCGCCCGTCGCGACGGCGAAGCCGGCCCGGAGGCCGGGCGTCCCGTACAGCTTCGTCAGCGAGCGCGCGACGACGACGCCGTCGGTCCCGGCCAGCGACGGGCGCTCGGTGAAGCCGAGAAAGGCCTCGTCGACGAGCAGCGTCGTCCCGGTCTCGCGGCAGCGCGCGGCGTAGTCACGCAGGTCGGCGTCGTCGAACGCCTCGCCGGTCGGGTTGTTCGGGTTGCAGACGACCGCCAGCGCGTGGGGTGCGGGGTCGGCGTCGAGCACCGACTCGGTGGCGACGAACGACGGCTCCGCGCCCTGGAGCCGCACCTCGCGGGCGTACTCGCCGAAGCTCGGCGCGGGCACGAGGACCGAGTCACCAGCGCTCACGCTCGTCTCGACCGCCAGCCGGATCCCCTCCAGCCCGCCGGCGGTCGGCACGACGCGGTCCGGTTCGCAGCCGACGGCGTCGGCCGCGGCCGCGCGGAACGCCGGATACCCGTCGTCCGGGTAGCGCCCCACCTCGTCGAACGCCTCGCGGTAGGCCTCGACCGTGCCGGGCGGGCGCTCGGGGTTGACGTTCGCGCTGAAGTCCACGAGGTCCGGATCGTCGCTCCCGCCGTGTGGGACCCGACCGACCTCGGCCGCGGCGTCGGGGTTCACGGCTCGCCCCCCAGTTCGTCGGCCAGCGTCTCGACGCGTTCCCGGACCTCGGCCATGGGCACGCCGGCGCGGTCGGCCAGCGCGAGCGCGCCGCCCATCCCGACGCCCTCCTTGGCCTCGCCGGCGACGTAGCGCACCAGCGCGGCGTGGTCGCTCCGGTCGAACCCGGGGTCCGTGACGGTCAGGTCGAGGTCGAACGACGCGGCCGCGCCCGGCAGGTCGACCCCGTCGTCGTCGGCGACGAACGAGGTGGTCGAAAGCGAGAGCGAGGCGTCGACGCCCGCATGCCGAACCAGCGCCGCGGCGGCGAGCAGCTGGGTCCCGCCGGCCAGCGTGACGGGCGTGTCCGTCTCCAGCGCGCCCACGGTCAGCCCGGCGACGGTCGCCAGCACCGGGTCGCCGACGTACCGCAGTGCGCCCCGGGGGTCGCCCGCGAAGTCGCCGGGCGCGGCGTCGCTGGCGTCGAGCGCCGCGTCGACGACCGCGCGCTTGCGCTCGACCGGGTTCTCGGGGAGCGACGACGAGACGGCCACGTCCTCGCCGAGCGCGGTGAGGACGGCGAGCGCCGTCGTCGTTCCGCCGGGGATCGTCTCGCCGACCAGCAGTTCGTCGTCGGGGAGCGCCCGCCCGAACTGCCGCGCGGCGGCGAACGCGCCGGGACCGGTCGGGACGGGGTCCGGCTCCCGGATGTCGTCGCCGGGCCGCGCGCCGACGGTGACAGTCGGGGCGGCGGTCGGCTCCGCCAGTCCCCCGTCGACGACGGTGAGGTCGAAGCCCAGTACCTCCCGGACCGCGCGGGTGACGACCGCCGGCGTCGGACAGCCCGTCGGACTCACCGGGACGACCGGCGCGCGCACCGGTTCGCCGTAGGCGACGATCTCGGCGTCGGCGCTCGGCGTGTGGGCACGCAGGTCCGGGTCGGCCCCGGCGGCGCTCACCCCCTCGATAGCGGCCGTGCGGGTCGTCCCCGCGGCGAGGATCAGTCGCACAGCAGCGCCTCCGCGACCGCCGCGTCTCCCCGTCGGTTCACGTTCACCGCGAGCCGTGCGTCGTACGTCGTGTACACGTCGTCGCGTTCGTCCTCCCCGACGATATTTACCCCGGTCGGGGCGCGCCCGTCCGCCGCGGCGTCCGCGCTCACCCCGAGCAGTTCTTTCAGCGCGGCAGGCACGCAGACCGCCAGCGATCCGCCGTCGTGTGCCCGGAGCACCGCGTCGACCGCGTTGCCGTCGAGCAGCGGGAGGTCGGCCGCGACGGTGAGCACCGGCGACTCGACCCGGCTGTCGTCGAGGGCAGCGGTCAGGTCTGCGACGTAGCCGTCGCCCGGCGTCTCGACGGCCGTCAGCCCGCGCTCTCGGACGTGTGTGGCCGTCGCCGGGGCGTGGGGTGAGGTGACGGCGTACGTCGTCTCGACCGCGCTGGCCGCGAGCGCGTCGGCGACGCGGTCGACCATCGCCCGGCCGCCGACCTCGAACAGCGGCTTCTCGCAGTCGCTGTCGAGCCGGGTTCCCTTCCCGCCGCAGATCAGGAGAGCGTCCACGCGACCACCCCCGCGTGCAGGCCGACGACGCGACCGACCTCGTTGACCGCGCCGAAGGCGTCGCCGCTGACACCGCCGAGCGCCCCCCTTGCCCACTGCAGGACCACCGCGGTCCCCGCGAGTGCGCCGCCGAGCGCGGCGGCGGGCGCGAGCGACGGCAGGGGGAGCAGGGCGGCGGGCGCGGCCAGCAGCGCCGGAAGCAGGAACGACCGCGGCGCGGCGTTCCGGGTGAGCGCCGACCCGAGCCCCTCGTGGGTCGCCGTCCCGACGCAGGCGACGGCGGCCATCCCCGTCTTCGCGCCGACCTCGGCGGCGACGACGACGGCGACGACGGCCGCGAACGGCGCGCCGGCGAGCGCGAGCCCCCCGAGCGCCAGACCGAGGAGGACGACGCCGACCGCGCCGACCGCGCCGACGCCGACCGTCGTGTCCCGCATGACCTCGCGGCGGTCGGCCGGGTCGCCGTGGACGGCCGCGGCGTCGCCCAGGTCCGCGACGCCGTCGACGTGGTTGATCCCCGTGACCGCGTACACCGCGACGACGTAGCCGAGCGCGACGGTCGCCGGCGGGAACACGGGGTTCGCGAGGAAGGGGACGGCGACCAGCGCGCCGACGAGGTAGCCGGCGACGGGGAACGCGGCGGGTGCCGCCCGGAACGCGGTCCACGCGCGCTCGTCGTGGCCGACCGGGAGCCGCGTCAGGAAGCCGACCGCGCCGCGGAGCGCGGCGACCCCGCGGTCGAGTCGGCCGGCCGGCCCGTTCACGCCCACGCGACCACCCCCGCGACGGCGTAGGCGAGCAGGCCCGCGCGGCCGACGAGGGCGACGCCGCGCCCGGCCGCCTCGGCGTCGGGCAGCGTCGCCATCGCGTTCAGGTCGTACGCGCCGGGCTTTTCGAGGCGGACCTGGAGCGCCGAGGCGACGGTCCCCATCGGCCACCCCGAGTTCGGCGACGGCGGCGCGCGCGCCCAGCGCCGCGCGTTCAGCAGGGCGTCCGGGTTCGCCGCGGCGACGGCCAGCAGGACGGCGCTGGCCCGCGCCGGGAGCCACATCACGAGGTCGTCGAGGCGCGCGCTCGCCCAGCCGACCGGCTTCGAGCGGTAGCCGAGCATCGAGTCGAGCGTGTTCACGGCCTTGACCCACGCCGCGCCGGCGGCCGCGAGCGGGAGCGAGACCGTTGCGAGCGCGGCGAAGGCGAGCAGCGGCGCGACGAGGCCGTCAGCGAGGTTCTCCGCGGCGCTCTCGACGGCGGCGCTCCGCAGGTGGGCGGGCGAGAGGTCGGCTGGGTCGCGCCCGGCCAGCGCCGGCAGGCGCTCGCGCGCCGCGGTCGGGTCGCCGTCGCTCGCGCGGACGACGGCTCGCGCTTCCGACAGGAGCATCCGCAGGCTGGTCGCGACGAACAGGACGCCCCCGGCGACGAGCGCGGCGACCGCAGGGTGCGCGACGCCCGCCGCGCGGACGACGCCCCAGGCGACCGCCGCCGCGAGCAGGGGGAGCAGGACGGCGACGGCGACCCCCACGGCCCGCGGCGTCGGCCACTCGCGGTCGAACGGCGCGGCGAGGCGGCCGAACCACGCGACGGGGTGGAGCCGGTCCGGCGGCTCCCCGGCGACGCGGTCCAGCGCCGCGGCGACGGCGACGGCGGCGGTCCCGGTCAGGGGCACGGGTGACCCTCCAGCCAGTCGGGGAACTCGGACAGCGGCACCTCGTCGGTGTGGACGAACGTCGCGCCGAGCGTCCGGACGCCGCCGTCCGATCGCGGGTCGTCACCGACGTGTATCAGGTCGGCCGGGTCGGCATCGAGTTGCTCCGCGACTGCCTCGAACGCCCGGTCGTGGGGTTTGCGCCAGCCGCAGGCGACGCTCGTGACGACGGCGTCGAACGCGTCGCGGTCGAACGCCGACCGGACCAGCGCCCGCCGGGCGAGTTCCGGCACCGAGCAGTTCGAGCAGACCCCGACGGGGCCGCGCTCCGCGGCCGCCCGAACCGCCTCGACCGCGCCGTCGCGGGTCCGCACCTCGGGGTCGAACGCGGCGACGACCGCGCGGCGGGGCGCGTTGTTCGGCGCGTTGACACCCCTGCTCGACAGCGCGGCGCTGACGTGTGCGGCCAGCGGTACCTCCGCGCCGCGGGGGGCGTCGACGTGCCCCTCGCGATACGCCTCGTCCCAGTCGTCGGGCACCGCGACGCCGCGTGCTTCCAGTTCGGCGGCGACTGCTGCGCCGGGGTCGTCGGGCCGGTCGGCGTCCACCAGCGTCCCGAAGAGGTCGAACGAAACTGCCACCTCTGTGTGGCTATTGCAATCTCACTTGAATCGCTCGGTGGGCACGCCGGATAGGCCGGGCTTTCGAGCGCTCCGAGGGGGCGGGAATCGAAGTAATCCCTTTCAACCGGGCCGTCGAACGCCCGCACATGTACCACGTACTCGTGGCCGTGGACGAGGCGGAGGACCGGTCGGAGCGACAGGCCGAGGCGGTCGCGGACCTGCCCGACGCGCCAGGATCGGTGGAAGCGACCGTGTTCCATACTTTCACGGACAACCCCACCGGCGCGTCGGCGTCGCAGATCGCCGGCGTCCGCCGTGCGCGGGACTATCTGGAAGCGGAGGGGATCGACGTGACCGTTCGGGAGGACAGCGGCGACCCGGCCGACAGCGTGCTCGACGCCGCCGCGGACCTCGACGCCGACCTGGTCTGCATGGGCGGCCGGAAGCACACGCCGACCGGAAAGGCGCTGTTCGGCAGCGTCACGCAGGCCGTGATCCTCAACGCGGACCGGCCGGTGATGGTGCCGGGCTACGAGTGAAAACGCGGGCGCTCGCTCAGTTCGCCAGCCGCGCGAACGCGAGGTTGCCGCTGATGTTCTTGATGTAGATATCGACGACCTGCCCCTCCTGCGTCCCGGGGACGAAGATGGTGTACTCGCCCTTCTCGGCGACGCCGTCGCCCTTGCGGCCGGTGCCGGTGATCTTCACCTCGTAGGTCTGGCCCTCCTCGACCGCGTCGCGCTGCTGGGTCGTGTCGCTGGACTGGCGCTTCGTGACCGGGCGGAACGCGCCGCAGGCCTCACAGCGGAGCATGAGCGTCCGGTTCTCCGTCGTCAGCTTGGTGTCGGGCAGGCCACACTGCGAGCAGGTGACGAACTCGTCGACGTAGCTGTCGACGGCGGCGTCGAAGTCGCTCCCGGTGAACGTCCCGTTGTAGCGCGCGCGGCCGTCGTCGAACTGGCCGGCGGTGCCCAGCTCGCGCTGGATCGAGCTGTGGAGGTGTTCGGGGTCCCGGGAGAGGGCGTCGGCGATCTCGCCGAGGTTCGTGAACCGCGTGAACGCGCCGTCCTTCTGGGCGTTCGCGTCGGGCACCGACAGTCGGTCGTCGGAGCCGGCGTAGTCGGGGACCGCGTCCATCGCGCGGTCGAGGCTGGCTTCGTAGTCCATGGGTTCTCAACGGTCCGGGCAGGTAAAGGGAGTTCGCTTCGGCCGGGCGGCGGTGCGGCGGCGTGTCACCGTCCGAGCACGATGGCCTGACCGCCGGTGCGGTCCACGATTACCCGCCCGCAATCCCCGGGACTGCGACCGAGATGAACGTAACGGAACAGTTCGGATCGGTGAGCGAACCCCGGCGTAAGGCGGTGTTTACTGGCCGTTATCCGGCGTATAACTATACCCGTTCTGTGAGTGTCCCACGACTGGGTTCACGACAATGCCAAAATGCAACAACTGTGGTTCGTTCGTGACGCCGGAGTTCGTCCGTGTGTTCGGGGGGAACGAGGACGAGGTGTACGGCTGCCTCGACTGCGTCGGGGCGACCGCGGTCAAGAACGGGGCCGGACTCGACAACGTGGAAGCGCGAACCGGCCTGTAGCCTCGCCACCGCGTCCACCCGGCGGACGGGGACGCGAGCGTGGACGGGAAGCGACGGCGAGCCGAGCATCCGACGCGAGCCGGCAGCGGCCCCGCTGACGTGGAGGTGGGGGAGACGCCCCGATCCCCGGCGCAGTGTGTCGGTTGAACGAAGACCGCCACTTTTGACGGCGGCGTTCCGATCGCCGAGTACGAGGTCCTCACACGTGCGTCTGGTCGAACGACTCCGTCGCATCGTCGGCGACAGCACCGACGGGAGCGACTCGCAGCCCTACCAGTGTCTGAACTGCGGCGAATCGTTCCAGTTACAGCGCCAGCGCTGTCCGACGTGTGGCGGCTACCGGATCGAGCGGGCGGCCTGGAGCGAGACCGCGGAGTAGCGGTGCGCGTCCCGCCGGACTCGCCGTCCTGCTTTCGACTCGATGCCGCGGCGTCCCCGTTCGAAGTGAACAACTCTAAGACACCTCCGGCGTAGGTGAGGGTATGAACGAACGATCGGGCGTCGGGGAGGCGTTCGACCGGGTACGGTCTGGTATCACGCGGCGACGCCTCCGCGTCGCGTGTCTCGTCGTCCTCCTCCTCTGCGGCGCGTACCTCGCGTACGGCGCGATGACCGGCATCACGACGGCGACGGAGGCGGGCGTCCCGGAGGCCCCGCCCACCGAGAACCACACCGTCGTCACGGAGTCGGCCAAGTTCGGCACGATAATCGCCTACGCGCCGGACGGCAGCGTCGCCTACTACAACAACAGCCACACGAAGTACTTCGACGTCGACCCAGTCGAGAACGAGTCGCTGACCGTCGAGTACGTCGCGGTCGACACGATCCACACCGAGGGACCGAACTGCGCGAGTCCGCCGTGTTCCCGCAACGTCATCGAGCGGGCGAACATCTCGACCGGCGAGGTCGAACGGGTGCTCACCCGCTACGACCACCGCGAGAACGCCGCCGAGTGGCACGACCACGTCCGCGTCGACGAGGACCACGTCGTCATCGCCGACATGGCGGACAACCAGGTGTTCATGCTGGACACCGAGACCGGCGTCCGCGAGTGGGCCTGGAACGCACAGAGCGACTTCCCCGTCGACGAGGGCGGTCCCTACCCCGGCGACTGGGCGCACATCAACGACGTGAGCATGCTCGACGACGGCCGCGTGATGGTGAGCCTGCGCAACCAGGACCAGGTCGTGTTCATCGACCCCGAGACCGGGTTAGACGAGTCGTGGACGCTCGGCGCGGAGGGCGCACACGACATCCAGTACGAGCAGCACAACCCCGACTACATCCCCGAGGAGCGCGGCGGTCCCGCGGTCGTCGTCGCCGACTCGGAGAACGGCCGCGTCGAGGAGTTCCAGCGCGAGGACGGCGAGTGGGTCCGCACCTGGGAGTGGTCCGACGACCGGATGCAGTGGCCTCGCGACGCCGACCGCCTCCCCAACGGCAACACCCTCATCACCGACACGAACGGCAAGCGCCTCATCGAGGTGAACCCCGAGGGCGAGATCGTCTGGGAGGTCGAGCTCTCCCACCCATACGAGGCCGAACGGATCGAGACGGGCGACGAGAGCGCCGGCGGGCACAGCGCCCAGTCGCTCGGCTACGAGTCCCGGACCGGCGGCGAGAGCGGCGGCGGTGGCGGCAGCCTCGCCGCGGACGCCATGGCGGAGATCGCCGACGTGGTCCGGGGGCTGCTCCCCTCCCGCGTGACCAACGCGATCATCTACATCGGTCCGGTGTGGATGGGGCGGCCCGAGTTCGGCGCGGCGTCGATCGCCGTCCTCACCGGTCTGGCGTGGGGCGCTGCGGAAACCCGCTGGGCGCTCCGCTCGCGCGGCATCGGGTTCCGGCTGCCCGTCTACCGCGGCGAGTCAGCCGGCGAGGGTGACGGCGAAGAAACCGAAGCGGAGTAGCTTCCGGCGCTACTGGCTACTCCGACCGCTCCGGCCGGAGCCGAATGTTCTGCCGGCCTTCCGCAGCAGCACGTCCCGGGCGTCCTGGTCGTCGTCGACGTGGACTCGCAGATAGTACCAGACGGCGACTTGCGCGAGGATCCCGCCGCCGAACACGACCCAGTAACCCGTCGACAGCAGGTTCGACAGCGTCGCGTCCAGTTCGCCGGGCGACGCCGACAGCGACGCGCCGAGCGCGATCGAGACCAGCGTCGCGCCCCACGACGCGGAGACGAGGATCAGGATCGCGGTCTCCAGCAGCCACGCGGCGACGACGCCGGCGACCGCGCCGCCGGCCACCATCGGGTCGAGCAGGCTCGCCGGTTCGGCGAGCGACACGTCAGTGAGCAGTATCACGACCCCCACGCCGGTCAACACGCCCGGGACGACGACCAGCAGCGTCCGGATCGTGCTCGCGATCCCGATGCCGAACACCGCGCCGACGCCGGCGGCAACGAGCGTCATCGTCATCTCCAGCGCCAGCGTGTCCGCCGCCATCAGGCCGAGTCCAGCGCCGAGCAGCAGCCCGAACAGGTACAGCGCCGTCTTGAAAAACAGGAACCCACCCGCCGCCAGCGCTACCCCGACGACGAGCAGAAACCCGGTCGTGAGTGCGTTTGCCATGGGTATCGTGCGAAGTGTTCGCAGGTAACCCGCAAGTAACTGTCGGCTACGGTCCACCGTGGGGACACGCCCTCCCGTGTGGTTCGGATCCCGCCTGTCCCGCCGGTAGCCGAACCGTTTTCGGGCGCTGGCTCCGACCTCCGACATGGACCTCTCGCTCGTCGACCTTTCGCCGGTCCCCGAGGGCGGCACCGCGACGGACGCCTACGCGAACACCGTCACCGCGGCGAAGCAGGCCGAGCAACTGGGCTACTCGCGGTTCTGGGTGGCCGAACACCACGGCATGGCCGACACGCTCGCCGGCACGACGCCGGAGGTGCTGCTCGGCCACCTCGCTGCCGAGACCGACGCGATACGCCTCGGCTCCGGCGCGGTGCTGTTGAACCACTACAGCCCGTTCAAGGTCGCCGAGCAGTTCGGCGCGCTCGACGCGCTCGCACCCGGTCGCATCGACGCCGGGCTGGGCCGTGCGAACGGGTCGCCGGCGTCCGACCGCGCGCTCGGGACCGAACGGCACGTCGAGAACCCCGACGAGGACCACGCCGAGAAGGTCGAGGCCGTCATCAACCACCTCTACGACGACTACCCGGCCGACCACCCGTACGGCGACCTGTCGATCCCCCGGTCCGACGCCGCCGAGCCGGTGCCGTGGGTGCTCGGGTCGAGCACGTCGAGCGCGGCGATCGCCGGGGAACTCGGCCTGCGCTTCTGCTTCGCGGCGTTCATCCGACCGAGCTTCGCCGTCCCGGCGTTCGAGGCGTACCGCGAGCGCTTCGAGTCGTCCCGGCTGGCCGACGGCCTCGACGAACCCGAGGGGATGGTCGCGATAAACGCCGTCTGTGCCGAGACCGACGAGGGGGCGGCGCGACAACGCGCGGTGGCCGAGGCGTCGTACCAGCGGATGGCGCGCGGCGAGGTCGGCACCAGACCGTCGGTCGGGGAAGCGATCGACGAACTCGGCGGCGTCCCCGACCCGACGCCCGCGACGCTCGACGCCGACGAGTGGCCCCGCGCGATCTCCGGCAGTCCGGAGACGCTCGCCGACCTGCTCGAACAGCTCGCCGACCGCGTCGGCGTCGACGAGGTGATGGTCCAGAACGTCGTGGCGGACCACGACGACGCGCTCCGCTCCCACGAACTGCTGGCCGACGCCGTCGGACTGGCGGGTCGCTGACGGGAGACGCTCCCGGAGTCACCGGAACACTGCACCCCACAGCCCGCAGCGCTCACCGCGGGAACGAGTCGACGAAAACCATCGCGTACACCGAGGCCGCGAGCAGCAGCGTTCCGACGACGAGCAACACGGTGCCCCCGAACCGGAACACCCACTCTCGCCGCTCGCGCAGGTCGTCGTAGTACTCGGGGTTCTCCGAGGGCGGCTTCCAGCTTACCGCTTCAGCGAACCGTTCCTGGAGGGCGAGCGCCACCTCGGCGCGGACGGCGAACACGCACCCGACGCCGAGGGTGAGCAGCGCCAGGACGCCGATCGTGATGGATTCGATCGACACTTTCGGGTGTCCCGTAATCGGGTCGCTAACTTGAAACCTCAGCTCCGCGCACGTCGGCATCGTTCGTGGGGCGAGCCGCTGCGGGATCGGGAGTTCCCGACTGCCGTAGTTCCGTATCTTCACGGTGTCCGTCGACCCGCGCTCAAACGAGCGTGTCGGACATCGTGCCCAGTACGACGACGCTCCACAGAACCACGCCGAGCCCGTAGAACAGGAGGACGAGATGGCGGGCGGTCCCCGTACCCCGGGGTGACAGTGGCACCAGGCTCGAATCCCCGCTCTCTATCCAGTCCTCGCCCGAGTGCTCTGTCGGAGCGGTGTTCACCTTCCCTGCGGCTCCTCCGCCGACGGCAGCGAGTACGACTCCGACACCTGCTAAAACGAGTATGTGTAGCCCCGACCGTGTTGCGAGATACGTTGCCCCGACCGTGAGAAGACCGAAGAGACCGGTGTAGAGCAGAAGCGGTTTCCAGAGGGTCTTAATATTCACACCCGAACACCGTGGCAAAACTGTATCTAACCACCGATATATCTCTTTGGGACGCCGTACTCACCTCGTTGCGCGTAACTCACAACCTCAAATCGGATCTCGGGATGGACCTCTCGCTGCTCCCGTTGTTCCCAAGAGAAGGTCCGCCCTCCCCGATGTGAACAACTGTCAGACGGTCGCGCTCGCTTCGTTCGCGCGCTGCGGCTGGCGTGTTCGAATCGGGTCGGAACACCGAGAGACATCGTTTCGGGACGCTGTGCGGTTCTATACGAATATGCAATTGATACGCAGGGACATATTGTATGTTCAATCACAACACCCCCAGTTCAGTTTTCGTTTGTGAACCACCGTTCCCCTTCCTTCCTCATCGATAGCGGGACGCTCACCCAGTTTGATACCGGTACTTCTGGAGGTGCCACTGTCGTGTGCGCCCCACCCTCGAGAGCACATATGATTTATCTATAGGGGATGTATCCATACAAGCGTACAAATGAAAGCCTCTTTTGATCGGGAATTTTCACGGGCCGGGATCTGGAACTGGGAACAGCCCCGGATCGAGGACGAACTCCACTACGCACAGTATGCAGAACGCAAGGGGCTGGACTCCGTCTGGCAGGGGGAGTCGCGGCTGGTTCGGGACGCGATGACGGTCATGGGGGCGTACACGCAGGTCACCGACGAGATCGACATCGCTCCGGGGGTGACGAACTGCTATACGCGCAACGTGGCGCTGATGGCACAGACGTTCTCGACGCTCGATGAACTCTCCGGGGGACGCATGAAACTCGGTATCGGGGCCTGGTGGGACCCGCTGGCCTCGCAGGTCGGGATCGAACGGGAGAACCCACTCCGGCGGATGTGGGAGTACTGTACCGTCACGAACCGCCTCCTCGAACTCGAAAACGTCACCTACGAGGGGCAGACACTGAGCGTCGACAACATCGAACTGGACCTCGTCCGGGGCGACCGGGAACCCAGAGACGTTCCCATCTACGTGGGTGCGACCGGCGAAGTGATGCACAAACTCACGGGCGAACTCGTCGGCAAGGGTGTAGCGGGCGGCGTGTTCATGAACTACCTCATCCCACCCGAACACAACCTCCGGGGCCTCGAAATGCTGAAAGAGGGCGTCGAAAAACAGGGTGGCAGTCTGGCCGACGTCGACCGGCCCCAGCTGATCGCCGTCGCGATGGACGAGGACCCCGACGAGGCGATCGACGCGGCACGCGGTCTCGCGACTCAGTACATCGGCCAGCAACCACACATCACGAAGGCGTGCGGCATCGACGAGGAGAAGGCCGACCGGATCAAAGCGGAGTTGGGAGGATGGCCGGCCTCCGCCGAGGACATTGAACGGGCCTCGCGCCTCGTCTCCGACGATGTCGTGACCAACATCGTGGCTGCGGGGACCAGGGACGACGTCGCCGAGCGGATCCGTGACTACTGTGCGGCGGGCTGTACCGAACCCGTCGTGTATCCCCTGACCGACAACATGGAAGCGGTCATCGACGTTCTCGCCGAGATGAAAGCCGAGGCCTAGCCCGAACGACTCGGTCCGGCCCCCGGCGTAGGTAGCCGACGTCACGTACTAACCGGCTCCAGCCCGAGACGAACCTTTACCCGATGGATGCGCTCGTTCTCGCCGTCGACGCGACTGTGACTCACATGTCCAAATCGGGTCGGTTGGACGTGCTATCACTCACCGGTCGCTCCCTTTCGACGGGTCGCAGGAAAAGTCCGCCCTCCCCGATTTGAACAGATACCAGACGGTCGCGCTCACTCCGTTCGCGCGCTGCGTCTGGCGTGCTCAAATCGGGTCGGTTGTCCCTCACATTCAACACCGTTCGCTACCGCTCACGGGTGTTGAAGTTCAGTCCGCCCTCCCCGATTTGAACGGGGGACAAGTCGATCTACAGTCGACTGCTCTACCAGTCTGAGCTAAGGGCGGGCAGGCGATTACACGTAGTCCCCGAGTCGGACTTAAGGATTGTTATTCGGGGCGACGCCGTCGGCGACAGACACGTGTCAGACAGCGCGGGAAGATTGAAATAGGTGGGGACAGATCGGTGGGACGAGCAGGCGATGAGCAAGATCACGTTCCGCGCCGACGACGAACTCGTCGACGAACTCGACCGGTTCGACGCCTCCAAGAGCGAGGTGCTCCGCCGTGCGCTCCGGGCGTATCTGGAGGACCGGGAGCCGTCCGACGCTGACGACGACGGGGGCGGGCGCGGGACCGGCGGTAGCATCGACGAACTGGTCGCCGAGCGCGTCGACGCCATCGTCGAGCAACGGCTCGCGGAGCACACGCGGGACGCCGGACAGGACATCAACGTCAACATCTCGCTCGACGGGGCCGACGCGACGGACGACTCGGCGGTATCGACCGCGCGTAAGACGGCCACGCGAGAGCAGCCGGAGGCGGCCGACGACGCGAGTAATACGTGTGGCCAGTGCGGGGAGCACGTCGACGCGGAGCACGTGTACTGCCCGAACTGCGGCGAGAAGGCGACCCATCGGGTGTTCTGTGACTGCGGCGACGAGCTCCGGACCGACTGGGCGTTCTGCCCGAGCTGCGGGCGTCGGACGCCGGCAGCTGACGTGCTCGATTCGCCGTAGAGGGCTAGATGGGGCCTGAGGCGACCGTTTACGGCCGTGTCATACGACCGTCGGTACTTTTATTACATTTGGTATGTTGTGTAGACCCGCGTAAGACGATCGTCTTACACTCCCGGCGTGCGTGGTCGGGTCCCGGTCCCGTACCGGGGTTACGAGGTGTAAGACAGTCTGCGTGTGAGATCATCACACGCGCGTCTTACCCAGAGGGGAACCCAACCATGGAGCGTGTGACACTGCGAATCCCGAAACAGCAGATCGATGAGGTGGAACAGCTAGTCGAGACGGGTGAGTTTCCGAACCGGAGCGAGGCGATCCGGTCGGCCGTCCGCGACATGATCAACGAGCAGAGCGAACAGACCCAGGAGGGCTCCGGAAAGCGAACCTGGGCGAAGGTGTAACGATGCAGGATATCGTCCAGGACGCACTCGAAAACGCCGAGGAGGAGCAACGGGAGATGAGCGTGGACGGCGACGACGACGAGTTCGGGGACCCCCGGATCGTCATCGTCGGCGCTGGCGGCGCGGGCAACAACACGGTCAATCGCCTGTACAACATCGGCGTCGACGGGGCCGAAACCGTCGCGATAAACACGGACAAACAGCATCTGAAGATGATCGAGGCCGACACGAAGATCCTCGTGGGCAAGTCGCTCACGAACGGCCTCGGCGCGGGCGGCGACCCGTCGATGGGCGAGCGCGCAACCGAGATGGCCCAGGGGACCATCAAGGAAGTGCTCGGCGACGCCGACCTCGTGTTCGTCACGGCGGGCATGGGCGGCGGCACCGGAACCGGCGCAGCGCCCGTCGTCTCGAAGATAGCCAGCGAGCAGGGCGCGATCGTCGTCGGCATGGTGTCGACGCCGTTCAACGTCGAGCGCGCCCGCACGGTGAAAGCCGAGGAGGGCCTGGAGAAGCTCCGCGAGGAGGCTGACTCCATCATCGTGCTGGACAACAACCGCCTGCTCGACTACGTTCCGAACCTCCCGATCGGCAAAGCGTTCTCGGTGATGGACCAGATCATCGCCGAGACTGTCAAGGGGATCAGCGAGACCATCACCCAGCCCAGCCTCATCAACCTGGACTACGCCGACATGACGACGATCATGAACCAGGGTGGCGTCGCGGTGATGCTCGTCGGCGAGACCCAGGACAAGAACAAGACCCGCGAGGTGGTCAACGACGCGATGAGCCACCCGCTACTGGACGTGGACTACCGCGGCGCGAGCGGCGGGCTGGTCCACATCACTGGCGGTCCCGACCTCACGCTGAAGGAGGCCGAGGGGATCGCGGACAACATCACGGAGCGGCTGGAGGCCAGCGCCAACGTCATCTGGGGCGCGCGCATCCAGGAGAACTACAAGGGCAAGGTCCGGGTGATGGCGATCATGACGGGCGTCCAGAGCGCCCAGGTACTCGGCCCGACGACCCAGAAGCAGGCCAACAAGTCCCGGGAGAGCTTGGAGGGCGTCGACGAAGCCGACTTCGATGCGAGTCAGAACGTCGACGGCGACAACGTCCACGGCACCGGCGCGCAGAGCGACGGCGGCCGTGCCGAGGTCGACCAGAACAACGGGCTGGACGTCATCCGCTGAACCGGGCCGTCGTCCCGTGTCGCGGAGCGCCCCGGCCCGAGGACGGCGACAGCCGAATCCGACGGACGGCAGTCCGTCCGACAGCCGTCGAAGCGCCGATGACCCGGGTCGGCGGAGATTTTATCACCAAAGACACCTGTCTTCGATAGAATGAGTACGGTCGAGTCATCGCGGGATGGGGTGTGGGTCCGGAAGGCGTTCGACGCCGACCGGTTTTCGTCGCCAGTCGTCGTCTTCCGCGTCGAGTCGCTCCGCAACGACCCCGTTACGGTCACCGTGAGCGAGCCGATTCCGTCCGCCGTCCCGACGGACGCGGTCAAGTTTCACCCGGAGTTCGAACCGGAGAACTGGCGGGCGACGGGGGACCGGACGGTCGAGTACGAGCGACACCTCGACGCCGGCGAGAAAGTCACGACGCTGTACGCGGCGACCGTCGACCCGGAGACGGCCCGACGCGTGCTCATGGACCCCCCGACGATCGCCGCGGTGACGCCCGACGCGGCGACGACGCAGGGCGGAGGGATGGCGGCCGACCGGACCGAGGACACACAGCGGGACCGTGGCCAGGCGGCCGCGGAAGCGAACGCCGACGACGTATCAACCGGCGCGACCGGACGCCGCGACGGCTCGCCACACGAGGAGCCGGCCCGCGACGAGTCACCCCGGGGTGGGACTCGCCGTGACGAAACGCCGCGGAACGATTCCGCCGCGGACCGCCGCGGTGGGGCAGACGAGAGCCGACAACGAAGCCAGCGGGAGCAGAACCGCAACGAGACGGGGCGGCGCGGGCGCGGCGGCGGGGGCGCTGACGCCGACGGCGGCCGCCGCGGCCACGGAACCGACCGCCGACGCGAGTCCGGCACGGCAGGGACGACGCGCCGGGCTGACCGGGAGGCAGCCCGCAGACGGACCGCTTCGGGGGGGTGGGCGACCCGGTACGGGTTGCCGCAGTCGCTCCCGCTCGCCGGAGTCGTGGCCGGTGCGGCGGCGTTCCTGCTTGGCTTCCTCGGGACGTACCTGCTCTCGGGCGACGCGCTCGACGGGGCGATGTCGTCGAGCGACCTTCTGTTCGTGCAGAACCCGTCAGCGTCAGGCGGGATCGATCCGGAGTATCTCACGGAACTGGGCATCGAATCGCCCGGAACGGCCCAGCTCGTCGCGTGGCTCTACCACGACCTCCACGCGATCAGCCTCGGCGGGACCTTCTCCGTCGAGGGGGGCGGTCAGTCCGTCTCCTACGACGTGGCCATGGAGTACGCCCCGGAAACGTTCATGTTCATCGTGCCGCCGCTTGCGGTGGCCGTCGGCGGCTTCCTCGCGGCCCGGTATCTCGGCTACCGGGTCGAGAAGCGCGCGACGAAAGCGGGGCTAAGCGTCGCGCTCGGCTACGCGGGGCTGGCCGCGGCGAGCGCGGTCGTGCTGGCGTGGGAGTCGTCGGCCACCGTCCAGTCGGGTGGGCAGGCGGCCACCTACGCCGTCCAGTTCGGACCCGACCCCGTCTCGACGGTGCTGGTCGCCGGCCTGCTCTACCCGGCGCTGTTCGGGTCGGCCGGCGGGTACGTCGCCGCGCGGACGGCCTAGGCGAGCGCGTCGAGCAGCGAGCATTTCCGGCAGCGGTCCCGCGTCGTCGTCGCGCCGCACTCCTCGCATTCCTTGGTTTCGCGCTCGCCGCTGTCGCCGTACCGCTCGGCGGCCATCGCGGCGAGCTCCTCGTACCCGGCCATGATCGAGTGGCGCGCGCCGGGGTGGTTCTCCTCCAGTCCGAGCAGCAGGTCGCCGATCTCGCCGCGGTACGCCTCGCTGGCGTGGGGACACTCCGTGATGTGGGCGGGCAGGTCGGCGAGGTGAGCGTACAGCGCTACCTCCTTCTCGGGCACGTCCCGGAGGGGCTTGGCCCGCGGGACGAAGTCGTCCCCCTCGGTGCGGGCGTCCGGACCGTCGCCGAAGGGGCCGAGGCTGGCGTCGTAGTGTTTGGCCATCTGGGCCACGTCGCCCTCGAAAAAGTTCATCAGCGCGGTCTGGGCCTCGTCGTCCAAGTTGTGGCCGGTCAGGAGCTTGTCCGCGCCGAACTCCTCGGCGTACCGCGAGAGCAGGTCGCGGCGGAACACGCCGCAGTAGGCGCAGGCGGCCATGTTCTCGGGGTCGTCCTCGACCACGTCGTCCATCCGGACGCCGAACTCCTCGGCGTAGGACACTATCTCGTGACGGAGGTCGAGATCCGCGGCCAGTTCCTCGCAGGCGGCGACGCTCTCGTCGCGATACCCCTCGATCCCCTCGTGGATCGTCAGCGCGATCATCTCGATCCGGGGGTCCTCGGCGAACGTCTCGTCGAGGATGTGCGTGAGGACGACGCTGTCCTTCCCGCCGGAGAGGCCGATCACCCACGTCTCGGGGTCGTCGGGCGTCGCCGACCGCGGCAGGAGGTTGTCGTCGCGGATCCGGCTCCGGACGCGGCGCTCGACGGTCTCGGCGAAGTGGGCGTCACAGAGGTGCGACCCGGAGTAGGCCGCGTGCATCACCGCCTCGCGGTCGCACTTGTCGCAGTCCATTGGCGGTCCCTTACCGAGCGCCGCTCAATACGGTTTCGTCTCGGGCGGCCGCGCGAGCGTCGGACGAACGCAGGCGGCGCGTTCGTCGGTCGGGGCTACCCCTCCCGAACGGCCGCCGCGCCGTCCGCCAGCGCCGCGAGCAGCGTCGGGAGGTGGCGGTCCCGCGACGACGAGGAGAACAGCTCGTGGCCGCCGTCGTAGAGGACGACCCGGTCGGCCGGCACGCGTTCGCCGATTGCGCGGGTGCTGACGACCGAGTCCCGGAGGCTACAGAACACGACGGCGTCGTCGTCTATCGGCGGCAGGTTCCGCTGCGCGTCGAGACACTCCCGGATCCACGTCGGCGCGGCGGCGTCCGCGCCCGTCTCCAGCTGGCGGTCGGTCGCCAGCTCGCCGAGGGCCTCCCGGTCGGCGGTCCCCGCCGGAAGCAGTTCGGCGCTCACCGGGAGCTTCGCGAGCAGGTCGTACAGCGGCTCCTCGGGGCCCTCGGGGAACCCCCAGAACGGGCTGAGGTAGACGCGCCGCGTCGCGCCGTCCAGATACGCGCCGATCAGCCCGCCCGTGCTGTGGGTGAGCAGCCGGTAGCCGTCCAGCTCCCGGACGAACTCCGCGACGGGTTCGACGTACTCGCTCCGGAAGTCCGTGATCGTCGTCGGGATGCGGAACGCGTGGACCAGATAGCCGGCGTCGACGAGTTCGTCGACCAGCCAGCGGACGTTCTCGTGGAACAGCTTGTTCCCCCAGCCGAGGACGAACACCAGGTCCTCGCCGTCCTCGCCGAACGTGCGTCGCTCCATGGCGAACTGTTCCACGGTAACTTACAAAAGCAGTCTGGTGGGTGCCGCCGGCCGGTCCCTCCCCCGTACCGCGCGCCGCCGGCCCGTCGCGGCACGAAGGCGTTTTGCGCGTCGGGCGGCTATGCGCCGACAATGACCCTGGACCGCGACGACGCGCTCGACCGCGTCGAGGCGATCGTCGACGCCGTCGAAACCGAACCGATGCCCGTCCCCGTCCGCGAGGTGTGGGTGTACGGCGACGCCGCCCTCGGCCTGGACCCCGTCGAACGGCTGGACGTGTACCTCACCAAGGACCTGCTCATGGACGGCGACGCCGACCGCGAGGCCGACTTCGTCGACTCCCACGGGATCCAGGGGGTCGGAAAGTCCGTCCGCGCCGAGTGGGCCGACGAGCACCCCGACCTGCTGCGCGCGAACCCGAACGGCCACGCCGCGCCGGAGAAGTGCCTCGCCGCCCACCTCGTCAACGACGACGAGCCGATCCACCTAGAGGTGTGCAACGCCAGCTTCGATGACAACGTCACCCAGCGCCTGCGGGGCGCGGTCGACCGCGGCGCGTACGAGGAGATACTCGACCCCCGCGGCGCGTGCCTGTGGGTCGACGGCACCAGAAGCGAGGACGCCTTCGAGAAGCTGCGGGCGAGCGAACTCCCCTTCCCGACGCTGTCCGAGTCGCTGGAGATGCTGGGGCTAGACCCCGACGAGGCTGAAACTGCCGCGGGCGAGATCCACGCCTGGCGCGAGCAGCAGGACGGCGCGACGGTGCGGGGCGACGTGGTGTAGGAACGCCGGCCGCGCTGCCCGTCAGATCACGCGACCGTACACGTCCTCGTACCGCTCGGCGACGTTGCCGACCTCGAACTGCTCGCTTTTCGCGGCGGCGTTCGCCCCGAGCCGGTCGCGCAGGTCGGCGTCGCGGAGCCGGTCCAGCGGCTCGGCGAAGTCCCGCTCGGCCTTGAGGCAGTGGGTGTCCTCCTCCAGCCACTCGAACGTGGGAATGTCCCGGACGACGGGCGGCTTGCCGCAGGCCATCGCCTCCAGCAGCGCCATCCCCTCGTTCTCGTTTTTCGTCGGGAAGAAGAAGGCGTCGCCCGCGGCGAACGCGCCGCGGATGTCCTCGACGTAGCCCGTGAACGTGCAGTTTTCGGGAGCGTTCTCGACGGTCTTCGTCGTCGTCCGGCTCCGGAGCAGGCGGTCGACGGCACCGCCGCCAGTCGGGTCGAGGTAGCCGAACCAGACGAACTCCACGTCCGGCATCTCGCGGGCCGTTTCGACGAACGCCGACAGGCCCTTGCGCTCGATGACGTGGCCGACCATGAACGCGACGAGGCCGTCGAGGTCGTAGCGGTCGCGGTACTCCGCGCGCAGGGACTCGAACCCGGTCAGCCGGTCCGGGTCGAACCCGTTGCTGACGACGACCGTCGGCACGTCGACGTACCCCTCGATCACCTCGCGGTTGTGCTCGGAGGGACAGACCAGCAGGTCCGCGAGCGAGTAGGCGTACTCCAGATACGGCCGGAGCGGCCTGGCCAGCGCGTTCGAGAACGCGAAGCTCTCCTCGAAATCCTCGGCGGTCTGGTGGGCGTGGACGACGACCGGGAGGTCGCGCTGCCGGGCCTTCCGCGCGTAGTACACCGACTTGGGCCCCATGTTGTTGAGGTGGAGCACGTCGGCCGTGAGATCCGGCTCCGTCGTGTAGTCGATGCCGAGCCGCTCTAAGATCTGGCGCTGCTGGCGCACCGACTGGGCGTGACCGCCAGTGATCTGCTCCTCCCACTCGAAGTAGTGGCTGACGCGCATCCCTTATCCAGTCGTCCGACGCCGGGGGTTCAACGCTTCCGGTTCGGAGCGCACTCCCCGGCGGCCAACGGTCCGGCCGGCTCACACCTCGCCGACCGTGACGAAGAAGGGAACGACCTCCCGGCGGCGGTAGTCGCCCGCCCGCATCTGCTCGACCACGTCCCGGCCCATCGCGCGCCACTCGCTCCGGAGCGCGTCGAACGCCTCCGGCGAGAGGTCGCCGTCGAGCATCGTCGCGCGGTCGTCGGCAAGCCCCGCGCCGCTTGCCTTGCGCTTGGCGTCGGCCAGCGCCGGCTCGGAGTACGGCGGCGCGACGGTCCGCTCGTGGTCGTACCGGCGCGTCTCGACGCCGTCAAGCCCCGCCTCGTCGAACGCCTCCCGGGTGCCCGCGCCGCCCAGTGACACGTCCGTCGGTACGCCGTCGAGGTAGGCGTCGCGGGCACGTCCCTCCAGCCTGCTTTCCGCGTCGACCGTCGATTCGACGCTGACCGCGCCGTTGTCCGGTTCGACGGCGGCGACGCGGTTCCGCGAGACGCGCGCGAACTCGCGGACCGCCGCCGACGGGTCGGGCAGGTTGATCAAAAGCGCCTGACAGGTCACGAGGTCAAAGGCATCGTCGGGGAAAGGTAGCCGCGTCGCGTCGCCCGCGACGACGGGGACGTGTTCGCCGGCGACCGCGAGCAGGTCCGGGTCGGCGTCGACGCCGACGACCTCGCCGGGGCACTCGTCGGCGAGGACGCGGGTGAGTTCGCCGGTGCCACACCCCACGTCGAGGACGCGGTCGGCGTCGGACAGGGCAAGCGGCGCCAGCGCCTCGCGGGAGTCGGCCCACATCCCGCGGCGGGTGTGTTCGAGGTACTCGGCGTCGAACTGTCGCACAGGCGGAATCGTGTCCGGGCGAGTAAAAACGAACTGGCTCGCGGCCGGCGCGACGCACCGTTCGGTCCGCGGCCCGGTTTGCGTGCCCCGAGCGGCGTCAGTCCTCGCGCAGTTCGCGGACGCGGTCGACGTTCCAGGCGAAGCCCTTGCCGTCCTCGTTGGGCGTCTCAAGCACGAGCGGCACGTCCGCGAGGTCTGGGTGGTTGATGAACGCGCGCATTCCCTCCTCGCCGATCAGGCCCTCGCCGATGTGGGCGTGTTCGTCCTTGTTCGTGCCGCACTCGTGTTTCGAGTCGTTGAGGTGGACGCAGTCCAGATGCTCCAGCCCGACGACATCGTCGAACTCCGCGACCGTCTCCTCGACGCCCTCGGCCGTCGAGAGGTCGTAGCCCGCCGCGAACATGTGGGCGGTGTCGAGACAGACGTCCAGGTCCTGCTCGGAACGGTCGAGCACGTCAGCGAGGTGCTCGAAGTCGCCGCCGAGTTTCGTCCCGCTGCCGGCGTCGCTCTCGACCAGCACGGTGACGCCGTCGGGGATATCGAGTTCGTCGAGCGCGCTCGCGGCGTTGTCGAGGCCGCCGTCGACGCCCGCGCCGGTGTGGGCACCGAGGTGGACGTTGACGTACTCGATGCCGAGTTTGTCAGCCGCGTCGACTTCCTTCTGCATCGAGTCGATGGACTTCTCGCGGAGGTCGTCCTTGGGCGTACAGAGGTTGACGAGGTACGAGGAGTGGATCACCCACGGGCCGTCGAGCTGTTCGGCCGTCCCGGTCCGGAACGTTTCGGCCTCGTCGTCGCCGATGTTCGGGTCCTGCCACACCTGGGGGGAGTGGGTGAATATCTGTCCGCAGTTCCCGCCGACGTCGCGCTGTCGCTCGACGGCGTTGTCGACGCCGCCGGCGATGGATACGTGTGCTCCGACTCGCATGTGTACGCGAAGCGACCGGACCGGCAAAGGTACTTCGTTCCGCCCGGGCCGGTGGAGGGAACGATACATATAGCCTCGGCGTCAATTCTCGTGCATGACCGACCACGTGGGACTCGCACTCGGGGACCGCGTGCCGGATGTCTCCGCCCCACTGGTGTTCCCGGGCGGCCGGCAAGAGGAGGTATCGCTCTCCGACCTCCTCGACGAGAAGCCGGTGTTGCTCTGCTTCTACACCAACGACTTCACCCCGGACTGTGTCGACCAGTGGTGTTCGTTCCGCGACTACGAGTGGTTCGAGGCGGACGACGCCGTACAGGTCGTCGGCGTGAGCAAGTCCCGTCCGTTCACCCACCGGAAGTTCATCGACTACCTCGACCTGTCGTTCCCGCTGTACGCCGACACCGACCTGTCCATGGCGTCGGCGTTCGACGTGGACTACCGCGTGTTCAAGGTCGCGCCCCGGTCCCGCCGCTCCTGTTTCCTGATCGACTCCGATGGGGTAGTGCGGTATCGCTGGATCAGTGAACACCCGCTCGACCCGACTCGCGACACGCCGTCGGTCGACGAGATACGGCGTGCCATCGTCGAGGAACTCGACGTTGGCGAACCCGACCCGCCGAGCCCCTAGGTCGGGTCCTCGCGGTGCCGGTTCCAGGACTCGCTCCCGTACTTCCGGTCGGCCCGAAGCCGCGCGTCGTCCAGTTCCTGGTCGCTCCAGCCCCCCTCGCGTGCGTCGGCCCACTCCGCCAGACACTGTTCCAGCGTCTCGACGGCTTCCGCCCGCGTCGCGTCGACGTGGTCCGTGATGCTCGTCACCCGGCCGGTGAACTCCTCGGGGGTCGCGTCCGGGTTCGAGAAGACGCCGAGGTGGCGGGTGGTGTCGAGGTCGAAGCGCAGCGAGCCGTGCTGGATCACCGCGTCCTTCCGCCGGTACTGGGCGTTCCCGCTGATCTTCCGCCCGCCACAGAGCAGGTCGTGTGCCGGGTGGATCGCCCGGAGGTAGCAGGCCGGCTCGTGGATCGCCGGCAGGTCGTCCGCGGCGAACTCGGCGTACACGCCCAGCCGCCGGAACGCCTCGACCACGGGCGTACAGAGCAGGTCGTAACACTCCATCAGGTCCCCCGGAAGCTCGTCGGCGGGCGCGACGATGGAGTAGGAGATGTCCGCGACCGTGTCGTGGTAGATGCCGCCCCCGCCGGTCTGCCGGCGGACCACGTCCACGCCCGTCCGGTCGCAGTACGCCCAGTCGACGCTGTCGGGGTCCTGCCGGTAGCCCAGCGAGAGACAGCTCGGCTCCCACTGGTACACCCTGACCGTCCGCGGGCCGCCGGTCGAGACGGTTTCGGCGGCCACCTCGTCCAGCGCCATGTTCATCGCGCCCGTGCGGGGCTCCTCGCGGACGAGCCGCCAGTCCCTGTCCGCGACCGAAGAACGGAGTCCGGAGTCGGTGCTCATGGCCTTCGCTACGGCGGGTCGGGGCAAATGCGTTGTGTAGCGTCTCTACCCGCGCGACCGGGATTTGATATAGCGGTAACTACTTTACAAGTTGCGAGCACGCCGACGCACGGGGCTTAAACCCGCCCGTCCGCAACGACGTCCCATGGTGCAGAACGTCGCCGCGATGCTCCCCGACCTCGAACCCGAGGATTTCCACCTGCTCTCGGGCGTCGAACAGGGGATGCGGTTCTCGGAGTGGGTACGGCGCGAGAAGTTGCCGGAGTTCTCGCGGTTGACACAGGAGGACGTGGACTACCGGCTCGACCGGTGTCTCGACCGCGACCTGATAGAGCGCAAGACGATCCAGTACGAGGGGTACCGGCTGAAGTTCGAGGGGTACGACGCGCTGGCACTGCATACGTTCGTCGAGCGCGACTCGATCTCGGGGTTCGGTTCCTCGCTCGGCGTCGGGAAGGAAAGCGACGTGTACGAGGTGCAGTCGTTCGAACCGATGGCCCTGAAGTATCACCGCGAGGGGTTTACGAACTTCCGCGAGGTGATGAAAGAGCGGGATTACACGTCGGACCGGGAACACGTCTCTTGGCTGTACACCGCGCGCAAGGCGGCCGAACGCGAGTACGAGGCCCTGGAGGCGGTGTATCCGGACGTAGCCGTCCCCCGGCCCGTCGACCAGAACCGTCACGCCATCGTGATGGAGAAGATAGACGGCGTCGAACTATCCCGGACCCGACTCGAAGACGAGCAGGTCGTCCCGGTGCTCGCGCTGATCCTCGACGAACTGGCCGAGGCGTACGAGCAGGGGCGAGTCCACGCGGACATGAGCGAGTACAACGTCTTCGTCAACGAGTCGGGGATCACGATCTTCGACTGGCCCCAGTCGGTGCCGACCGACCACGAGAACGCCGACGAGTTCCTCGAACGCGACGTCGAGAACGTGGTCGGCTACTTCCGGCGGAAGTACCCCCAGCTCGTCCCCGACGACGTGGACGTTCCGGGGCTTGCGGCCGCCGTCGCCACTGACGACCGGGACCGACGGCGGTCGTTGCTCGGCCTGTAAACCGCTTTTCGATATACAAAATCCTGCTCGGCCTGTCGAACGCGAGATGCCGACGCTGCGTGCTTACAGGCTCGAACAGACCTGCTCGCCGCTGACGACTTCGGGAATCACGACTTCGTCCGCGCCCGCGCGGCGGGCGAGCGCCTCGTCGCGCTGGTCGCCGGCGCGGACAACGAGCGTCACGGTCGGGGCGAGCTGGCTCGCCGCGATGGAGATCTGGATGTTCGCGTTCGAGTCGTCGATCGCGCCGACGACGGTGTCGGCCCGCTTGACGCCCGCGTCGACGAGCGTCTCCTCGCGCCTCGCGTCGCCGTTGACCGCGAGCACCCCGTCCTCGATCGCGCGCCGGTACTGTTCGTCCTGCTGTTCGACGACGACCACGTCGCGGTCCGACTCGCTGAGCCGTGACGCGACGGTGCTCCCGAACGTGCCGTAGCCACAGATCACCACGTGGTCGTCGAGCGCCTCGATCTTGCCTTCGAGTTGCATGTCTCTGAGTTCCTCCTGTATCCGCCCGCCGAACGCCGCCGAAAGCAGTGTCTCGCCGATCCACAGGCCGGCGACGACCAGCCCGGAGATCACGACGATCGCGTACGCCTTGACCAGGGTCGCCGGCCCGTCGTGCGTCCGGAAGTGAAGTTCGATGCTCGTCGGGTCGAGCAGCCAGAACAGCGCGTCGACGACGCCGATGCCCTCGACGGTGCTGAACCCCGCGACTCCCGCCACGACGACGGTCGCGAACGCGACCACCGGCCGGAGCATCCGCCGGAGCAGCGACCGCTGTGCGAACGCCCCGAGGAGACTACCGGATCCGTTCATCTACCTCCCGATCCCCCACCGTCCGCCGACCCCCGTGGACGAACTGCCGTACTTGGAATAATCGTTTGGGTACTTATTCATCTATTCTACGTCTGATCGATCAGAGTATTCCGGTAAAAATCTAATTGATATGCATTTTAGTGCTGAATTGTATATGATAATGAGGTTTGTCCCGGCGAGCGGTCCGTCCGAACACGTGCGGCACCGGACTAACTGTCCAGTGGGTCGTACGCTCACCCGGCGGGACAGCCGTCCGGCCGCAGATCTCGCCAGGGGCACTGGTCGCGGCCCGGCCCGTCCCGCACGCCGATCTCCGACCGACCCCGGAGACACCCATTCTCAGATCTCTGGAATCCGGGTCGCCCTCTTTTACCGGGAGTTCTCACGTTCAGGTGTAATCATGACGGACATCGGTGCCCCTGGAGACGGTATGTCACGACGAGCGTTCCTCGCAGCGACGGGCGCGACCGGCGTCGGCGCGGTTGCCGGCTGTACGGCCCCGGCCAGCAACCCACAGGCGACGGGGACGACGACGGCCGCCGCTGCGGCGCAGGATCTGCCGACCACCTCGCCGCCGGAAGTCGTCAACGTCGACGAGCAGGGCAATCAGCTCACCCTTTCGTCGACCCCCGCGGTCCATCAGGCGCACCCCGGCGAGACGATGGGCGGCCCGGTCGAACTGCCGCAGGTGTGGGCCTGGCAGGCCGACGACCGCGACCCCAGCGTTCCCGGGCCGATCATCCGGACGACGGAGGGCGAGGACATGGAGGTGACGCTCGACAACACGGACGGCCGCCGTCCCCACACGGTCCACTTCCACGGCGTGCGCAAGACCTGGGAGAACGACGGCGTCGCGACGACGACCGGTATCACGGTCCCGCCGGGCGAGAAACACACCTACGAGATCCCCGCCAACGTCCCGGGCACGCACCTCTATCACTGCCACTACCAGACCCACCGGCACATCGACATGGGGATGTACGGCATCTTCCGGGTCGACCCCGAAGGGTACGAGCCGGCCGACCGGGAGTACTTCCTGACGGTCAAGGACTGGGACTCCCGGCTCAACCGGAAGTTCGCCGGCGAGGACGTGCAGTACAGCCCCCGGAACCGGAACCCCGACGTGTTCACGGTCAACGGGAAGGTCGCGCCGCGGACGCTCCACCCCGAGGACGGGTCGCCGCTCATCGTCTCGGAGGGCGACACCGTCCGGGTTCACATCGCCAACAGCGGCTACATGTCCCACCCGATCCACATCCACAACCACCGCTACCGGCGCGTGGCGAAGGACGGCGGGCAGATCCCGGAGGCCGCACAGCACCAGATGGACGTCACGAACATCGCGCCCGCGGAGCGACACACCATCGAGTTCGAGGCCGACGCCGACCCCGGGATCTACCTGCTCCACTGTCACAAGGTGAGCCACGCGATGAACGGCGACGTGTACCCCGGCGGGATGGTCGGCGGCGTCGTCTACGAATCCGCGATGGACTCCGACATCTTCGCCGACCTGATGGAGTACGCGGGCTACGAGGGCTGATAGTGTTTGCTCTCGCCAATTACCGGTGGTCGACGATAACGGTGTGGTCGACCACCGGTGAACAGTGAGAGCAAACACTATGAGGCGGTTCGGTTTCGCCCCGGTTCCGGTTCGCGGACGGACAGGTACGATCGTCGGGAGTAGACGCCTTTTGCGCTCGGTCCCGTAGCCGTGCGTATGGGACGCACCGTCAAGCTGAACGAGACCGACGCCCTGCTGGACGAACAGGAGTTCCCCCTCTCCCGCGCTGCGGCGGTCGAGGCGTACGACGACGTGACGCTCAGCCTCGCCGACGGCGAGGAGAACATGGGCGAGGTACTCGCCGACTCGAACGCCGACCGGTTCGACAGCCCGGACGAACTGGAGAGCGAACTGATGAGTCTCCTCCCACGGCACGCCGTCGGCGAGCCGTATCAGTCGGAGGGCGAAGGGTAGCGCGCTGCGACGGTCGGCCGCGCCGCACTACCGGCCGTCGACTCGCTCCAGGAACTCCCGGACCGTCTCGGCGACGCGTTCCGGTGCGCTCGCCGGGGCGTTGTGCCCCAGCCCGTCGAACTCGACCAGTCGACCGTCCGGGACCGCATCGCGGACCGCGCGGACGCTGTCCCGGAGGTGGGCCGGTCCCTCGCTCCCGGTCAGCAGCAGCGCCGGCGCGTCGACCTCCAGTGTCTCCGGCAGGCGGTACGCCTCGATGACCCGGTTCATCCGGAGCGTCGTCTCGACGAAGTCGGCGTACCCGGGCCAGGCCGGCCACTCGTCGAGCCAGCGTTCGAAGGCCTCGTCCCCGATGTCGCCGCCGTGCAGGACTTCGCGCAGGTGGAGCCGCATCGCGCCGCGACGGTCGCCGTCGTCGAGCCGTTCCTCCATCCGGGCGACGAGGTCGGCCTCGTCGCGGTAGTCGCCGACGAGCACTGCAGGTTCGTAGGCCACTACGGCTTCGACCGGCGCGACCCGCGCGGTCTCGATCGCCCGAAGCCCGCCGAAGGAGTGCCCGAACAGGACCGGGTCGCCGTCGACCGCGTCGACGACGGCGCGGGTGTCCGCGACCGCGAGATCGAGGCTGTACGCGTCGCCGTCGCCGCTGTCCCCGCGCCCGCGCCGGTCGGGCACGACGACGGTGTGGTCGTCCTCGAAGTGGGGGACGACCGGGTCCCAGTAGCGTCGGGTGCCGCCCCCGTGGAGTAGCAGGAGCGGCGGCCCCTCGCCGTGTGTCTCGTACGCGATTCGCGTGCCGTCCGCGGAACTGACTGTCTGCATCGGACCGATAGATTGGGGGTCGACGGGAGTGGGCGTGTCTCTCAGTCGTGCGGCAGTTTATAACCCCTGCGCTACTCACCCGTCCGAGAGGTCGGGCGCGGCGACCGTCGACTCGACGAGGCGGCTCTGAGCGCGCCGGAGCCGCTCGGAGCACGACGACGCCGTGATCCCGAGTTTGGCGGCCACCTCGTCCAGCGACGCGGCTCGCGGCACCTCGAAGTACCCCATCCGGTGGGCGGTCCGGAGCGCCGCGCGCTGCGGGGCGGTGAGGCCGTCGCCCGGGTCCCCGTCGCTCGCGGGGGTGAGCCGACGGAGGTCGAACTCGGCGTTGCGCTCCCAGAACGCCCGGAACCCGTCGACCGTCTCCCGGTCGGCGAACCAGCCGGCCTGGATCCACCCCGTCGGCGTGACCCGGATGCGCTCGATGCTCGCGTCCGTCTCCGCGAGCGCCTGAAGTTCAGCCACGTCGTCGACGTGGTCGCCGAGCCGCGTCTCCATGCTGACGGCCGGGTCGACCCAGTACCGGCTCGTTCCGTCGCCGCGCTCGACCGGGTCGTACGACGCCACGAACGGCGTCGACTCGAAGGCCCGCTCGACCGCGTCCGTCGGCCCCTCGACCACGCTCACGACGAAGGCCGTGTACCACTCCTCGCTCGGGTGGAGCTCGACCGAAAGCGTCGCTTCCGGGACCGCGGCGGCGACCTCGACGAACGGCAGCGCCTCACAGACGATCTCGTACTCCGCGACCAGACCCATACCGGCGGAACGTTCCCGGTCGATACTGTGCGTTCCGGTGTCCCTCGACGTCGAGAGCGGCGAACCGTGGGGTTGCCCTCGTGGTCGGCGACGCGGCCGCGACTCACTGCCGGAAATCCCACGGGTCGTCGTCCTCGTGGCGGCCGACGCCGTCGTACGCCGCCGTGACCCGGTCGACCGTCCCCGGGCGCGCCGGACGAGCGCGCGGGGCGTCGTCGACGACGCCGCCGGACCGGATCCCGGGAACGACCGACTGGAGCGCCCGGACGAACGTCACCGCGGGC
Organism: Halostella salina; assembly: GCF_003675855.1. Lineage (NCBI taxonomy): Archaea > Methanobacteriati > Methanobacteriota > Halobacteria > Halobacteriales > Natronoarchaeaceae > Halostella > Halostella salina. The sequence continues at coordinate 343,545 of NZ_RCIH01000004.1, forward strand.
GACCGGGCGAGTGTGGGTGTCCCCGGCACGTCCGCGAGCCGGCTGTCGACCGCGCCGGTCGGACGGTACGAGCGGGAGAGCCGGCCGTCGCCGTCGGCGTCGACTCCCGACACGCCCGCCCAGTAGTTTCCGCGCCAGACGTGCTGGACGTTGAACTCGACGACCTGAACCGGACGCCCGTTGGCGACCACGTCGTTCCCGGTTACGCGGTTGGTTGGCAGGAACGACATCGCCCGGAACCCGCGGCGGTTGTACGCCAGCACGTTGCGCTCGTATCTGGAGAACGTCCCACGAACGCCGATCCCGTTGCGGTTGTGGAGGACCACGTTGTCGGCGACGTAGTTGGCCTGTCCCGCGACGAGGGCACCGTTCCGGTTGTTGTGCAACCGGTTCCCCGCGACGACCGCCCCGTACGACCGGTGCTCGACGTAGACGGCGTTCCAGGTGTCCTCGATCGCCGAGTCCACCACGGTCGTCCGGATGCCGTAGAAGTCGAACACGCCGACCATCATCCCCTCCATCCGAACGTCCGAGACCACCACGCCGTCGGACTCGTGGGCGTAGACGCCGACCTTCCCGCCGTAGAACGACGAGTCCCGGACGACGGCTCGCCCGCCGAGCGCGACCACGCCGATGAACCCGTCCTCCCACCGTTTCGTCCCGTACAGCGTGAGGTTCGACACGGTGACGTTCGGGCTGTTCCGTGCGATGACGCCGTTCGACGTGGTGTTGATACGGACCCGCGAGACGAGCGACCGATCCGCGGTGTCGAACACGACGGCGGCGTCGCCGTAGCCGTGGACCTTCCAGATGTCGTAGTTCCACGCGTCCTCGGCGACGGGCACGTCGACGGGCCGGTCCGCCCCGCTCCGGTTCCCGCCGACGCCGGTGATCGAGAGGTCGACGACGGCGGTTCGGTTGGCCCCGACCGTGATCACGCTGCCGTTTCCGTTACCGACGACGTGAGTCTCGTTCTGTCCCGCCCCGCGGATCGTGAGCGGCTTGTCGACCCGGAGGTCGTCGACACGATGAGTGCCGGCCGGCACGCGGACCGTTGTGTTCGGCGGGGCCTGCTCGACGGCGTCGGCGAGCGTCGGCGCGTCGCGGCCGACGACAGTGGAGACCGGTCGGTCGCGCAGCGCCGTCGCGCGCTCGGCGGTCGCGTTCGCGCGGGCCAGCCGCCGGTCGACGGTGGCTTGCCACTCACTGGACGAGCGGTCGAGGCGGCCGACAGGAGCCGCCCGCGCGCCCGCCCACTCCCGCACCTCGCCGCCGTATCGATCGGCGAACGCGGCGGCGTCGCGCCGCTCGGAGAACGGGACGATCGCCGCGTCGCGGGTCGGTATCGTCGCGTCGCTGTCGACGACGAAGTACGCCTCACGGGCCGGGACCCATTTCGTCGGTGCCGACTCCGGGGCGCGGAGGTGGCCCTCGTCGGTCAGCGACAGGTCGATCCCCGAGAAGTCCGAGACGTACACCCGCATCGGGGAGCCGAAGGCGTCCCCGCTTTCGGTCCGGAGGCTCGCGACGAGCGATGTGACTCCCCGGTAGCCGACGACGTAGCGGTACTGCGAGTAGTACACCTCGGCTTTCGGGACCACGAGCGGGGAGCTGTCGGCCTCGCGGGCCACCTGATCCGGCAGCCCCGTCTGCTGGGTCCGCTCGAACGGCACCGCCGCGGTCCCGGTTTCGGGCGTGATCCAGAACGGCGCTGCGGCCAGGACGACGAGCAGGGCGAACGCGACGGCGAGGTGTCGCGAGCGCATCAGTTGGACGTACGGACCGACGAAGTAAATCTACACCGCCGGGGGCTCTCGCACGGCAGCAGGCTTAGGCCGCCGGCCCGTGAAGGGTACGCCGAATGACTGGACCGAACCGCGAACCCGCATCGGCGGGCGGGCAGCTCCTCACGGCCGACGGCGTGAGCCTCGCCTACGGCGAGGTGTCGGTACTCGACGACGTGTCCGTCCGGCTCGACCGGGGGACGGTGACGGCGGTCGTCGGGCCGAACGGGTCCGGGAAGACGACGCTCGCCGAGGTCGTCGCCGGCCTGCGCCGCCCCGACGCGGGCGACGTGTCGCTCGACGCGACGGGAGAGCGACCGGTGGGCTTCCTGCCGCAGGCCCCCCGATTCAGGCCGGCGTTCACCGTCGCCGAGACGCTCCGGTTCTACGCCGACCTCCTGTCGGCGTCGGTTGACGTGGCGGCGGCGATGGAACGGGTCGGTCTCGCCGACGCCGCCGACCGGCGAGTCGACGCGCTCTCCGGCGGGATGCGGCGGCTGCTCGGGGTCGCGACGAGCTTCCTCGGCGACCCGGCGCTGGTCGTCCTCGACGAACCGACCAGCGGACTCGACCCCCGGATGACGAGGCACGTCTTCGAGGCCGCCGCGACGCGTTCGGACGCCGGGACCGCCGTCCTTCTGACGACCCACGACATGGCCGCCGCCGCGGACGCCGACGAGGTGCTCGTTCTCCACCGGGGGGAGATCGCCGCCCGCGGTTCGCCGGCCGACCTCCGCGAACGGACGGGCACCGACTCGCTGTCGGCGGCGTTCTTCGAGGTGGTCGGCACGACCCCGACGGTGCAGACGGGGGTGGCCTGATAGTGGCCGACGGCGGGAACGACCTGACGGCGGCCGACCGGTTCACCACGGTGTTCGAGCGCGAGCTCGTGACCCTCCGCCGCAGTCGGACCGTGTGGCTGCTCGGCGGCAGCTTCCTCGCGGCCGTCGTCGGTATCGGCCTCGCGAGCGGTGCGAACGGATACGTGCCGCTCGTGCTGACGCTCATGACGCCCGTCGAACTCCTGGTGCCGGTGGTTTCGGCGGCGGCCGGCTACCGCGCGGTGCTGGCGGACCGGGTCCGCGGCGAGACGAGCGTCCTCAGGACGTACCCGGTCGGCTCCGGCACGTACGTTGCCGGCGTCTACTGCGGCAGGCTGGTGTGGGTCCTGGGGGTCGTCGTCGCCTCGCTGTTGGCGGCCGGGGCGACGGTGTCGGTCGCCGACCCGCCTGCGGACGTGCTTGCACAGTACAGCGGGCTCGACTCACCGGTGTACTACCTCCGGTTCGTCGTCCTGACGGCGGTGTTTGCTGCCGTCGTGCTCGCGCTGGTCGTCCTCCTCTCGTCGCTCGTCCGGACTGACCGACGGGGCGTCGTCGCTGCGCTAACGTTCGTCGTCGTGCTGTCGTTCGGGGCGGACCTGCTGGTCCTGTTCGGCGTGGCCGGCGGCGTCGTCGGCGGGAACGCTCTGCCCTGGTACCTCGCGATGACCCCTGCGAGTGCGTACCGCGGGCTGGTGACGGCGTACGTCGTCGCGCCGGTCGCCGAGACGGCCGTTCGGCCCGCTGCGCCGGTCGCAAGCGCCGTGGGTCTCGGGGTCTGGTTCGTCCTTTCGCTGCTTGCAGCCGGGGTCGTCGTCTGGGACGCGTCGCCGTACGGCCGAGTCGAGTGATACCGTGGGACACTGGCTCCCGGCCGTCTCCTCCGGGGCCAACAGTTCAAAAACGGGCGGCGGTAGCGTTCCGCTGTGCCGACTCAGTCGTCGCTCTCGGCGAACACGCGGTCGGAGATGGGGGTGCGCTGCTCGTCCTCGTCGGTGACCGGCGTGCGCTGGTGGCGCAGCTTCGCCGCCACGTCGTAGCCGAAGATGGCGGTACCGAGGATGATCAGCGTGTCCCCGGGCATCCGCGCCCAGAACAGCAACTGGATGAGCGACCCCTCGTAGAACGCCAGGCTCCGTGCGGCGTCGTAGTTGCCGGCGAAGGCGGCCTCCAGCTGGAGGAAGCCCACGGGGAGCAGGGAGATCAGGACCATCAGCGCGAGGCCGACGTTCCAGGTCCAGAACGCCCACCAGAGCCGGCGGCTGCTCCAGGCCTCGCTCCGGGTGGTGATCCGGAGCAGGTACGTCGACATCCCGATGGCGAGGAAGCCGAAGGCCCCGAACATCGCGGCGTGGGCGTGGGCGACGGTGAGGTAGGTGCCGTGCTCGTAGTAGTTGATGATCGGGAGGTTGATGAAAAACCCGAGCACGCCGGCGCCGACGAAGTTCCACAGGCCGCTGGCGACGATGAAGGCGAAGGGGAGCGTGTAGGGGAACGACTCGCCCGCGCCCCGCATCGCGCGGTACTCGCCGAGCGCCTCGTAGAGGATGAACACGAGCGGGATCAGCTCCAGCGTCGAGAAGACGCTCCCGAGGGGCAGCCACACGTCTGGCTGGCCGATCCACCAGTAGTGGTGGGAGACGCCGATGACGCCGCTGCCCATCACCAGCAGCGCCTCGAACGCGACGGCCTTCTCGGCGGAGGACTTCTTCAACAGGTTCATCGACACCAGCGTCAGGCCGACGATGGCGACGATGAAGAACTCGAAGGCCCCCTCGACCCACATGTGGACGACCCACCAGCGCCAGAACTCCGTGACGACGATGTTCGTCTCCGGGGTGTACAGCGTGCCCGCGACGAACAGCAGGGCGATGGAGCCGCCTGCGTAGAGGATCATGTGCGCCAGCCCGTACCGCGGCTCGCGGTCGAGCAGCGGCTTGAACCCGCGGGCGACCAGCGCCGCCCAGCCGAGGAAGCCGGCGAGCAGGCCGAACTGCCAGAGCCGGCCGACCTCCAGGTACTCCAGCCCCTCGTTGCCGATGATCCACCAGAGCTCGCCGTCGATGTAGCCGTTCGCGCCGAGCCAGATGCCCGACAGCCCGCCGACGACGACCACGACCAGCGCGACGAGCAGGCCCTTCACGTACGTGGCCTGGTTCCTGGGTTCGTACCCGGTCAGCAGCGCGGGGAGGAACAGGCCCGCCCCGAGCCACAGCGTGGCGATCCAGAGGATCCCCAGGTCGATGTGCCACGTCTTCGCCATGGCGAAGGGGAGCAGGGAGAGGAAGTCGATCCCCAGCGCCTCCCCGATGCCGAAGAACGCGTCGCGCTCGATGTAGTAGTGGGCCAGCAGCCCCCCGAGCAGCACCTGTGCGAGGAACAGGCCCGCGGCGACGAGGACGAACTTCGAGGCGGCTATCTGGCTGGGGAACACGTCCACGTCGTCTGGCTGTGGCACCTCGATCCCCTCCGTGTCGGGTTCGGGCAGGTCGACCGAGCGGTAGAGCCAGACGCCGATCCCCGCGCCCGCGACCAGCAGGACGACGGAGATGACGCTCCAGGTCATCGTGCCCGCGGTCGGCTCGTTGCCGGCGGCCGGCTGGTACGGCCACTCGTTCGTGTAGGTGTGGTCGCTCCCGGGCCGGTCGGTGTGAGCGATCCACGCCGTCCACAGCGCGAAGTCGGCGAACTGCCGGGCCTCCTCCTCGGACTGGATCATGCCCTCGGGGACGCCGCGCTCGGCGCTCCCCTCGTGATAGCGCTCGATGTACGTCTCGCGCACCTGCTCGTGGGCGTACGTCTCGGCGGCGGTGTACTCCCGCTCGGAGCCGTCGCCGTCAAGGTCCTGCTCGACGCGTTCGTCGATCGCGGCCTGCTGCTCGGCCGAGAGGTTCCCGTACGCCGCGTCGTGGCGCTCCCGGGCGTAGTAGTCCCGCATGTGCTGGACTTTCAGGTCCAGCGTGTCGGCGGTGTAGTCCACGCCGTAGTACGCGCCGTTGCCGAGGATCGACCCGTGGTTCATCAGGCCGTACTGCTGGAACGCCTTCTTGCCCTCGCGAACGCTCTCGTCGGTGACGACCGTCTCCCCGCTCTCGCTCTCGATGGTGTCGGGGATCGGCGGGGCCGCCTGGTATGAGAGCCACGCGCCGGCCCCCATGACGACCAGATTCGCCACGAAGACGACGACGAGTATCTTCGCGATGGTCTGTCGCTGTACCTTCATACAGGCGGTGGTTTGTCGCTTCCGCCCTTGTAGCACCCGTGGCTTCCCACCGGCTGGCAACCCACACGAACGTGTTCGGGATCAGCGGTCGGGCAGTTCCTGATGGGCGGCGTGTTCGGCGTACTCCTCGACGGTCGGCTGCCCCCGGAACCTGACGACGCCGGACCGCGGGTCGAAGTCGGCGACGTTCTCGGCGTCCAGCCGCGGGAGATGCGAGTGGTAGAGGTCCGCCCTGACCGACTCCAGTTGCGCCTCGGTCGGGTCCCCGTTTTCCTCCCAGGCGGCGACCTGTTCGGCGAGGGCACCGTACTCGATCGTCTCGGTCTCGGTATCGAGGAGGCAGTAGATGGCGTACCGACGACGGCGGTTCGACAGGAGTGAGAAGACGGTGTCGAGGGTGAGCGCCGCTCCGCCGTCACACACGATATCGTCGGCAGGGTCTTCGGCGTGGTCGTCGCTCATCTCGGGGCGGCAACGGCTACACCGCCCGGGACAAAGAACGATGAGCCTAGACAGCTAGACCGAACGGGGTCGTCCACCCTGTTCCCGCGGCCACGGCGGGGTGGTTCGGCCGTCGAATTTATGCCCGACTACGGTCCAGTACGGGTAATGACCGAGGCCGATGCCGAACTGTCGTCCGAGTGGCAGCCGAGTGAACGGGTCGTCGAGTCGGTCGCCCGAACCGAGGGGGTCGACCCGGTCGACCTCCAGCCACCGCTGAACGACGTCGTCGACCTTGACGCGCTGGACGCGCTGTTCGCCCCGGTCGGGGGCGTCCCGCGGACGGACGGCCGGGTCGAGTTCCGGTACGACGATTACCTCGTCGCGGTCGATGCGGACGGGACCGTCGCGGTCGAACCGGTCGACGCCACGTCCGCCGAGTCCTGACCCCGGCGGTCGCGCGACTGCCCGGAGCGACTGGCGTCGCCGCCCGTTTCGAAGGTCTTAAACTCCGAAGCCGAGTACGTCCGACAACTCGCTGGACGACGGGCACCAGCGGGCACCCGTGTACTCGGGACGGAATGTGGCCGGTTCGACCGGCTGAACCACAAGCGCCCGTGGTGATAACCATGGCACGAAGCTTCTACTCACACATCAAGGAAGCGTGGAAGGACCCGGACGACGGCGACCTCGCCGAACTCCAGTGGCAGCGAAAGCAGGACTGGCGCGACCAGGGCGCCATCGAGCGCATCGAGCGCCCGACCCGCCTCGACAAGGCCCGCGAACTGGGCTACAAGGCGAAGCAGGGCGTCGTCGTCGCCCGCGTGAGCGTCCGCAAAGGCTCGGCCCGCAAGGAGCGGTTCCGCGCCGGCCGCCGGACCAAGCGCCAGGGTGTCAACGCGATCACCCGCCGCAAGAACCTCCAGCGGATCGCCGAGGAGCGCTCCTCCCGGAAGTTCCGCAACCTGCGCGTCCTCAACTCCTACTGGGTCGGCGAGGACGGCAGCCAGAAGTGGTTCGAGGTAATCCTGCTGGACCCCGAACACCCCGCGATCGAGAACGACGACGACCTCAACTGGATCTGCGACGACGCCCACAAGAACCGCGCGTTCCGCGGGCTGACCAGCGCCGGCACGAAGAACCGCGGGCTCTCCGAGAAGGGCAAGGGCACCGAGCACACCCGCCCGAGCAACTCCTCGGACCAGGGTCGCGGAAAGTAACGCGGTCGCGGACACCTGCGCGGACCAACTACTACGTTTTTCGCCCCCGTAGCTTCGGGTATGCCCACGATCAAATACCAGGGTGAGGTAGTCGAGTGCGAGGCCGGGGCGAACCTCCGAGCGGCGCTGCGCGACGCCGGCCTGTCGCCGCACAACGGCGCGTCGAGCTACCTGAACTGTGGCGGCCACGCGACCTGCGGGACCTGTGCCGTCGCCGTCGAGGGGGAGGTGAGCGACCCGACCGACGCCGAGCAGCGCCGGCTGTCGTTCCCGCCACACGACCCCGACGCGGGGCTCCGACTGGCGTGTCAGACCACGGTCGAGGGCGACGTGACCGTCCGAAAGGGGGACGGGTTCTGGGGGCAGCGTCAGTAGTCCATCGCCCGTTCGATCCCCGCGCGGATCCGCTCGGGGTCGGGCATGTACGCCTCCTCGCGGGCGTACAGCGGGAACGGCACGTCGTACCCCGTCACGCGCTCGACGGGGGCCTCCAGATACATGAGCGCCTCGTCGTTGATCCGGGCGGTGATCTCGGCGGCCATCCCCGCCGTCTTCGGGGCCTCGTGGACGACGACGCAGCGCCCCGTCTTCCGCACCGAGTCGAGGATCGCGTCGGTGTCCAGCGGTACGATCGTCCGGGGGTCGATCAGTTCGACGTCGGCGTCGACGCCGTCGGCCGCGCGCTGGGCTTCCCGGCGCATCGCGCCCCACGCGACGACCGTCACGTCGTCCCCGGTTTCGACCACGTTCGCCTCGCCCAGCGGAACGACGTGTTCGCCCTCGGGCACCTCGCCGCGGACCGCGCGGTAGAGCCGGGTGGGTTCGAGGAAGACGACGGGGTCGGGGTCCCGGATCGACGCGGTCAGCAGGCCCTTCGCGTCGGCCGGTGTCGACGGGTACGCGACCTTCAGGCCCGGCGTGTGCGCGTAGCCCGCCTCGAAGCTCTCGGAGTGGTGTTCGAGCGCCCGGATGCCGCCGCCGGCGGGCGCGCGGATCGTCATCGGACAGTTGAGCGTCCCGCGCGACCGACTCCGCAGGCGCGAGACGTGTTGCTGGATCTGGTGGAACGCCTGGTGGGCGAACCCCGAGAACTGGATCTCGGGCACCGGCGTCAGCCCGTGGGCGGCGAGGCCGACGCCCGTGCCGACGATCGCCGCCTCCGCAACCGGGGTGTCGTATATCCGGTTCGGGAACTCGTCGATCAGGCCCTCCGTCGCCCGGAACACGCCGCCGTTCCTGCCCACGTCCTGCCCGTAGACGATCACGTCGTCGTCGCGCGCCAGCTCCGCGCGGAGCGTTCCCCGCACCGCCTCGACGATGTTTCGCTGGTCACTCATGGCGCTCGAACGCCTCCCGCTGGTCGGCGAGCCACGGCGACAGTTCGGCGAAGGCGTGGTCGAACATCTCGGCCGGATCGACGTCGCGCTCGCCCTCGCGGGCGCGCTCGATGGCCGCCTCTAGCTCCTCCTCCACGTCGTCCTCTATCTCCGCCACCGCGTCGTCGTCGAGCACTCCCTCCTCGCGGAGGTAGTCCTCGTAGCGGTCGATCGGGTCGCGCTTCGCCCACTCGGCCTCCTCCTCGGGCGTCCGGTACACCGAGGGGTCGTCGGCGGTGGTGTGCATCGACCGGCGGTAGGTGAGCGCCTCGACGACGACCGGTTCGCCCTGCCGGGCCTGCTCCAGGGCCTCCGAGACGACTTTGTACGTGCCGAGCACGTCGTTGCCGTCGACCTGCACGCCGTCGATGCCGGCCGCGACCGCCTTCTGTGCGATCGTCTCCGCCCGCGTCTGGCGCTCGCGCGGGACGGAGATGGCGTACCGGTTGTTCTGACAGAGGAACACGGTGTGGGCGTCGAACACGCCGGCCACGTTGAACGCCTCGTAGGCGTCGCCCTCGCTCGACGCGCCGTCGCCGAAGAAGACGAGCGAGGCGTCGTCGTCGCCGGTGATCGCCTGTCCCCAGCCCAGTCCCGCACCGTGGAGCGTCTGACTGCCGACCGCGATGGAGGGCGGCATCGTGTGCTCGCCCTCCGGCACCGCCGCGCCCTCCTCCATCCCCATCGCGTACCACAGCAGGAGGTGGGGGTCGACGCCGCGCGTCAGGTAGGCGGCCGACTCGCGGAACGAGGGGACCATCCAGTCGCCCTCGGACAGCGCCGCCGCGCTGGCGACCTGAACGGCCTCCTGACCGATAGCGGGCGCGATAGTCCCTATCTCGCCGCGGCGCTGGAGCGCGACGGCGCGCTCGTCGAACCGCCGGGCGCGGCGCATGTTTCGGTACAGGTCGCGCAACTCCGCCGTCGACAGGTCCGGCAGCAGGTCGGGGTCCGCGTTCCCCGCCTCGTCGAGGGCCTGCACGTGGTCGATCGTGAACTCCGCCGCCCGCTCTCGGGGCATGTTCTGACCCACAACGGAGAGCGACTTATGCGCCGGCCGGGGCTCCCGGGACCACGCTTATGTGACCTGTCCCCGTTACCGGCCGTATGGACGGCGCTGATAGGTTCTTCCTCGTGATGCTGCTCCTGATCTTCGCGCTTATCGCCCTCGGTCTCGGTCTGGCGCTTTTCGGGACCTGACCCCCGCGGCAGTCCGTCCGAAACCGCCCGCCGCGGGGACAGGTCCCGACAGTGTTTAATAGGGCGCTTTCGTACCCGTAGCTGTAATGTCGGAAGTCTGCTCGACGTGCGGGCTGCCTGAGGAACTCTGCGTCTGCGAGGACGTGGCCAAAGAGTCCCAGCAGATCTCCATCCGCATTGACGAGCGAAGATACGGTAAGGAGGTAACGATCATCGAAGGGTTCGACCCCAAGGACGTGGATCTGGACAGCCTCTCCTCGGACCTCAAATCGAAGTTCGCCTGCGGCGGCACGGTCGAGGACGGCCAGATCGAACTCCAGGGCAACCACTCCGGTCGCGTCGAGGACTTCCTCCGCGACCGCGGCTTCAACGTCGCCTGATCACCTCCCCGGCAGCCCGCCCGCGCACCAGCCGGGCCGATTAGAACGGCGCGTCGGGCGTCCCGTCCGTATTCTCCCGGTCGAGTTCCCCCTCCCAGGCCTCCAGACCGCCGGCCATGCTGTAGACGGCGGCGCCGACGGCCTCGTGTGACGCGACGAGCCGTGCGGCCCTGACGCTTGATTTCCCGTGCGGACAGACCGTCACCACGTGGTCCGCGTCCGCGAGGTCCGGGGCGGCCTCGGCCAGTTTCGGAAACGGCACGTTCCGGCTCCCCGGGACGTGCCCCCGACGGAACGCGGTCGGGGACCGGATGTCGACGACTTCGACCGTCTCGTCCCCGTCGCGCAACTCCTGCACCCGTTCGGGCGGTATCTCGGCGTCCATGCCCGCCAGTCCGCGAGCGCGCCGAAAAAGGCCACCGCTCCGCCGGGCGAAAGTTCCTTGTGAACATGGGGCATAGATTCGGCCATGCGCCTGCACGAGGTCATCTCCGGCGCTGCACGCATGAGCGACCGACCCGCCGACGAGGGCGACCGGGACGACGCCGACGAGACGCGGGTCGGACCGCCGATACGCTGGCACCGCTAGAGGTAGCCGTCCTCCTTCGCCAGCAGGATCCCCTCGACCGTCGCGTCGTTGGTCGGGGGGGTCCGCGCCGCCGTCAACGCCTCGTCGACGGAGAGCCGCCGGACGGAGAGGAACTCGTTGTCGTCCAGGTCCGCCCCCACCTCGGTCAGTCCCTCGGCCACGACGATGCCGCGCTCGTGGCGCATGAGGCCCGTCGCAACGTCGTACCGCTGGAGCAGGGTCGTCTCGTCGGGTGCGTAGCCGGTCTCCTCCTGCAGTTCCCGGGCGGCGGCGCTCTCGTAGCTCTCCCCGCCCTCCCGCGGGACCACGCCCTCGCCGTGGGCGTCGCCGTCGGTGTGGTCCTCGACGATCCCGGCGGGGAGTTCCAGCTGCGTCTCGCGGACGGTCGGGCGGTACTGCTCGACGAACACCACGTCGCCGTCGGCCACCGCGACGACGACCACCGCCGGCGGGAGTTCGGCCCAGTAGTAGCGCTTCCGGCTGCCGTCGGGCTGCTCGACGAGGTCGTAGCCGCCCTGATACCACGGCGTGTCGTACTCCGTCTCCGACTCGATGACCGGCCAGTCGTGGTCGTCCATGGTCGCGTCGTCGTGCCGATCGGAAAAAGCCGTTCCGCTACACGAGGTCGTCGTACAGCCGTCCGAACGCCTGCCGGCGGAGCGTCGCCACGGCGGCGTCCTCCTCGTCCTGGAACGTCGCGGCGACCGCAGTGTCGCCGAACGCGTGCCAGACGACGTTGTCGACGTTGTCGCTGCCGGTTTCGACGACCTCACCGTCGAACTCCTCGGCCCACGCCTCGAACTCCTCGCGCGTGCCAACGTGAACCTCCAGCAGCGAGGCGAACAGCGCGTCCCGTGCGGTCAGCACCACGTCGCCGGTCACCCGCTCGTCGTACTCCTCGCGGTCGAACGCCATGGCCTTCGCCGTCTCGCGGACGACGGTCTGTGCCGCCGGCCCCACGCTGTCGGCGATGTCGGTGACCTCGTCTTCGCTCTCCGGCGAGAGAAACCCGGTCGTTTGCATGCCCCCCACTCGCCGGAGGAGGTAGTTACTCCTTTCCGTCCGCGCCTGCCCCGCCGTCGTCCGCGCGGTCGCCCTCGCCGGCCGCCTCGCTGTCGTCGTCGGCCTCCTGTTCGCCGTCGTCGTGCATCCGTTCGGTCATCGCCCGGGCCTCGGCCAGAATGTCGCTCGCCTCGCCGGAGAGGTCGCCTCGCCCGGCAGCCCCGCGGCCGGCGGCGCCGCGTCCGCCGACCTGTCGCTCCAGTTCGTCCTCGAAACTGCCGTGGCCGTGGTCGTGGGTGCCGCTCTCCTCGAACACCTCGTGGTACTCGGTCTCCTCGGCGAACTCGACGACGCGCTCGCCGAGCGTCTCCGGGTCGTCGCCGTCCCAGCCGGGCGCGTGGTCGTCGAGCCACGCCTCGTGGTCGTCGCGGCCGAGCATCGCGGTGAAGGCGAGGTGGTTCGCGAGGTGCTCGGCGTCCGCCTGGGGGGTCTCGCAGACCGGACACGCGTATCCCATACCGGGGGGAGCGCCTCCAGATGCAAAACGCTTCATACGGATCGCCGGGTCAACCCCGCAGGTGACGGGACCGGCGTGTCGACGGGTGTAGAACCAACAGATAGCGTCCGCTCGGCGCGGAACTATCAGAAAATCGAAGTTGTTGTCTGCCGCTATGAGCGACAGGTGTGTTCCGGTGTTACTGTCGGACGACGTTCGATGCGCGAGGCCCCTTGGGGGAGGACTCGATGTCGAACTCGACCTCGGTCCCTTCCGTGAGGTCCTCGCCGCCGACGTCCTCCATGTGGAAGAACACGTCTTCGTCGTCGTCGAGGTCGCCGTCGTCAGTCGAGATGAAACCGTAGCCGCCTGTGTCGTTGAAGAAATCAACCTTACCGTTTGCCATTACGACCAGACGGAGGGTCGTGTGGGGGATAACCCTTCCGAGAGTCGCGGTACCACGGCCCCTCGTGGTAGATCCGCCACGGCCATCGCTCCACCCGTTTCCGACCGCTCCGTCGGTTACGTCGGCGCGAGGTGCCTGTAGCCACCGACGAAAACACTCGTGACCAGACGGCCACCCCTGGTGACCACGAACGGTTTCGAGACGTTGACTCCCCCGAACGCGGGAACGTGGCGACATCGATCCCTGTCAGGACGTCGCCGTTCCGGCCTCGCCCGCCCCCGGGAGAACGATCGTGATCGTGTTGCCCGACCCGCTGCAGTCGAACTCGACGGTCCCGTTCGAGAGGTCGACGATCCAGTACACGAGCCACAGGCCGAGTCCGCTGCTGTGGTAGATGTCGTCCATCTCGTGGTCGCCGGTCAGCACGAGGTACTCGTACTCCGGAAGCGGCGGGCAGTCGTCGTGGACCGACACCGCGACCTGCCCGTCTCGGCGCTCCCCGGTGACTCGAACCCTCGGGCGGTCGCTGTCGCTGTGTTTCACCGCGTTCTCGACCAGTTCCGACAGCGCGGTCTCCACGTCCGGGATGGCACAGGCCGAAAGCGCGTCGGGCACCGCTGCCCGGCAGTCGGCGTCCGGGAACCGGCTCCGGGCTTCCTCGACCACGCGGTCGGCGACGAAGGGGAGGTCGATGACCTCCTTCCCGGCGGGTGCCGTCAACAGGTCGATCGTCTCGCGCTGTTTCTCGGCCTTGCGGAGGAGGTCCTCGCCGACTCCCCGGATCACGTCCGTCCGCTCCTCGACCGATCCGTCCGGACCCTCGGCGATCAGTTCGGCCTGGCCGAGCACCGTGTTCAGGTCGTTGCGGAGGTTGTGTCGCAGGACGTTGTCGAGTACCGATAGCTGTCGCTCGCGGCGGCGGCGGTCGGTGATGTCGCGGCTGAACCCGACGATCCGGACCACCTCGCCGTCCTCGACGATCGGTTTGCCCTGGACCCAGACCCACCGGGTGAAGTTCTGCTCGGGGTTGACGCGGTACTCGATGTCGACCGGCTCACCGGCCGACAGTCGCGCCATCGCGTCCCGCACCATCGAGCGGTCGTCGGGGTGGGTGCAGTCGAGGAAGCTCCCCGGGTCCGCCTCTACCGCTTCGACGGACTGGCCGTACACCGCCTCGTACGCCGAGTTGAGGAACAGCAGTTCGTCCCAGTCGGCGCTGAACGTCCAGAGCACGTCGGCGGTCTTCGCGGCGATCTCCCGGAGGCGGTCCTCGGTCTCGTCGCGCTCCCGCTCGGCTTCGACCCGGTCGGACACGTCCCGCGAACTGATCACGTACCCGCCGACGTTCGGGTCGGTGGAGTTCGAGAACCGGCTCTCCAGATGCACCCACGACCCGTCGCTCGCCCGGTGGCGGTACTCGACGGACGCCTCGACGAACTCGTCGGTCGATATCGTCCGCTCGAACGCCGCCCGGACGCGCTCGCGGTCGTCGGGGTGGATGTAGTCGAACGCGTTCTCGCCGACGAGTTCCTCGGGGTCGAACCCGACCGTCCACTCCGCCGCGCGGTTCAAGTACGTGAACGTCCCGTCGGCGTCGACTACGGCGATCTTGTCCTGTGCGTAGTCGAGCAGCGCGTTCGTCTCCCCCGGTCCCACCATCGTATCAACTAACGTATTCGTCGGGAGGGCAAAAGGTTGCTGGTGGTCGCGGTAGCACGGATCGCGGCCTAGCGAAGCTCACGCACCAGTATTAGGGCATCCTCACCGTTGTCGTAGTACCGCGGTACCCGCCGAAGCGGCTGGAAGCCGAACTTCTCGTACAGCGACCGCGCCGCCTCGTTGCTCTCCCTGACCTCCAGTTTCACCGTCGCGGCGTCGTGGGCTGACAGCGTGCCCAGCGCCGTTGCGAGCAGCGACTCGCCGACGCCGCCGCCGCGGCGCTCCGGGTGGACCGCCAGGTCCTTGACGTGGCCCAGGCCCTCGCCGTGGTTCGGCACGAGGTCCGCCACGACGAAGCCGACCACGTCCGCCGTGTCGAGCGTGTCGTCGGGTCGCTCTCCGCGTTCGATGGCGACGAGGAAGCCGGGCGCGTCGAGGTAGCGCTCGAACGCGTCGTACGGCCACGGCTGGGGGAACGACGCGTTCTCGATCCGCTTGACGGCGAGCAGGTCCGCGCGCTCGGCGTCCCTGATGTCGACGTTCCCGCGTGTCTCCGGTGCGGTCGTCACGTGCGGCGCTACGGGGTCACCCGTAATCAGTTGCGTGGCCACAGCCGACCGGACCGGCTGGAGCCGAACACCCGCGGCTCTCCGGGTGAAGACGAAAAAAAAACCGCAGACCGCTAGATTCGCCGCCGATCAGTCGTCAGCGTGTCCTGCTGCGACTGCGGTCTCGGGATAAACCCTCGACCGATCAGTCGTCAGCATCATCCTGCCGCGACTGCAGCAGCGAGACAGGACTCGCTACCGATCAGTCGTCAGCAGGAGCCGCACCGCTACCGCCTTCCGCCTGCTCCTTCGTCCAGGCGAGCTTGCCGCCGGCCGAGAGGATGCGGCGCTCGCGCTCGGAGGCGTCGAGGTGGGCGGTCGCCTCCCAGTCGTCGTTGATGCGGACGGTGAACTCCTCCTGCCCGCTCTCGACGGCCTCGCGGACGTCGTCGACGATCTCGATCTCGTCGCCCTGCTCGATCTGCTCGTAGACGTTCTCGTCGATGGTGAGCGGGATCAGGCCGAAGTTGAACAGGTTCGCCTTGTGGATGCGGGCGAAGCTCTGGGCCAGCACGCCCTCCACGCCGAGATACATCGGACAGAGCGCCGCGTGCTCGCGCGAGGAGCCCTGGCCGTAGTTCTCGCCGGCGACGAGGAAGCCGCCGTCGGCCTCCAGCGCGCGGTCGGCGAAGGAGTCGTCGACGCGGCTGAGGGTGTACTCCGACAGCTTCGGCACGTTCGAGCGGAACTTGAGGATGTCCGACGTGGCCGGGATGATGTGGTCCGTCGTGATGTTGTCCTGCATCTTCAGCAGGGCCTCACCCGAAAGCTCCGAGCTGAGCGGGTCCTTCAGCGGCACGTCGCCGATGTTCGGGCCCTTGATGAGTTCGTCGTCGATGGCCTCGTCGGGGCTGATGAGGTCGGCGTCGCTCCGGCCGTACTTGTCGCCCATCTCGAAGCCGGGGTCCTCGAGGTCGCCGAGTTCGTCGGCCAGGTCGCGCGGGTCGACGATCTCGCCTTTGATCGCCGCGGCGGTGGCGACCTCCGGCGAGCAGAGGAACACGGAGTCGTCCTCGATGCCCGAGCGGCCCTCGAAGTTGCGGTTGAACGTCCGCAGCGAGACGGAGTCGCTGGCGGGGACGTGGCCGATGCCGATACAGGCACCGCAGGTCGCCTCGGAGAAGTTGACGCCGGCGGCCATCATCTCGGCCGTCCAGCCCTCGCGGGCGAGCATCTCGGAGGCCTGCTTGCTGCCGGGCGCGACGATCATCTCGGTGTGCTTGGCGACCTCGCGGCCCTCCAGCATCTTCGCCGAGGGGAGGATGTCCTCGTACGCGCCGTTGGTACAGGAGCCGATGATGACCTGCTCGACCTCCTCGCCCGCGACTTCGCTGACCGGGACGACGTTGTCCGGCATCGAGGGCTTGGCGATGAGCGGTTCGAGGTCCGAGAGGTCGACGACGATCTCGTCGGCGTACTCGGCGTCCTCGTCCGGGCCGATCTCGACGTACTCGTCGCCGCGGCCGAGCGTCTCGAGGAACTCCTCGGTCTTCTCGTCGGTCGGGAAGATCGAGGTGGTCGCGCCGAGTTCGGTCCCCATGTTAGTGATCGTGGTGCGTTCGGGGACGGTGAGCGTCTCGACGCCGGGGCCGGTGTACTCCAGCACCTTGCCGACGCCGCCTTTCACGGAGAGGCGACGCAGCAGCTCGAGGATCACGTCCTTCGCGGTCGCCCACTCGGGCAGCTCGCCCTCGAGGCGGACGTTGACGACCTCGGGCATGTCGATGTAGTACGGCGCGCCGCCCATGGCGACGGCCACGTCGATCCCGCCGCTCCCGATGGCGAGCTCGCCGAGGCCGCCGGGCGTCGGCGTGTGGGAGTCGCTGCCGAGCATCGTCTTGCCGGGCGCGGCGAAGTTCTCCTTGTGGACCTGGTGGCAGATGCCGTTGCCGGGTCGGGAGAAGTGCGCGCCGTAGGTGCCCGCAGCCGAGCGGAGGAAGCGGTGGTCGTCCGTGTTCTTGAAGTCGAACTGGTAGGTCTGGTGGTCGCAGTACTGTGCGGCGATCTCGGTCTGGACCTCGTCCAGCCCCATCGCCTCGAACTGCAGCCACACCATCGTCCCCGTCGTGTCCTGGGTGAGGACCTGGTCGATCTCGATGCCGATCTCCTCGCCGGGCGTCAGCTCGCCCTCGACGAGGTGGTCATCGAGAATTTTCTCTGTAAGGGTTTGTCCCATAGCGACCGTATGTCGTCCGTCCACGGATATAAATCCCGCGAGTTTCCATTGTATTCATCCGTGTACTTTCCGGTCCGCGGTGGCAATTTTCGCGCTATCTCCGCAGAATATCTTTCGTATGATCAATTAACGCCCGCCGAAAAGCAGAGGATTTAGTATCCGCCCACCGCGTACCGGTCCTATGTTCCGCTCCGGAGCCTTCGTCGCCGACCACATCGAGCCGACCGACGACGAGCAGGTCCAGCCGAACGGGGTCGACCTGACGGTGGATGCCGTCTTCGAGCAGGTCGAACCGGGTCGGATCGGCCGCGACGGGAAGCGCGTCGGCGAGCGTGAGACGGTCGACGTCGAGGACGGCGCGTTTCACCTGCCGCCCGGCGGCTACGTCCTCCGGTACGGCGAGACGGTTCACATCCCCGACGGTCACGTCGGCTTCATCTACCCGCGGTCCTCGCTCATGCGGAACTCCTGCATGCTGAACACGGCCGTCTGGGACGCCGGCTACGAGGGTCGGGGTGAGGGCCTGCTTCAGGTCCACCACGCGATCGAGATCGAGCGCGACGCCCGGATCGCCCAGATCGTCCTCGCCGAGGCGAACCACGAGGACACGTACGACGGGTCGTATCAGGGCGAGAACCGCTGACCCGGTCGCGGACCCTCGATAGGCCGTCCGTCTCCAGCGATCAACGACAATTATGTATTTCTGACAAACTATCGGCGGGAGCTGATCAGGTCGTAGTACCCGTGTTTTCGGGCCAAACGACGATCGAACTGTATGGGAACGAACCGAAAGGGCTACAAGTCGGACTGCCAGTTCGCCGACCGATGGTGCCGCCGCTACTCTCGGGGTGGATCGTTCCGATCGCCGCCGTGATCGCCACGTCGATCACGGTGTACAAGTTCTGGATCCAGCAGCCGTCGCTGATCGTCGACGCCGAGGTGTCCGACGTCGTCCGGACCGGCGACGGCGCGAGCCTGGACCTCCGGCTGTTCGTCGCCAACGTCGGCCGGGACTTCGCGGAGGACGGGTACGTCGCGTTCGCCCCGGAGGGCTGGTCGCTCGACGCCGTGCCGGTGGACGGCCAGCTATCGCTGACGGCGTTCGAGGGCGGGGACGGCGACACGGGCCAGCGGAAGACGTTCCTCGACGACATCGTGTATCAGGGCACCGGGTTCGAGCTGTGCGAGGGACGAGCGACCGTCCCCGGGAACGGGCGGTACCGGCTCGTCTACACGACCGCCTGTCAGTCCCAGCGCCCGAAAACGGACCACATCGACCTGGTCGTCGACGGCGACGAGGCGACGGTCGAGTCGGGCTGATAGCCCCCGGGCCGTCGCCGACCCGTGACGCGGCCTGAAGCTACCGAGACGCGTCAGCCCGGCTGTTGGGTCTCGCCGGTCCGTTCCTCCCGCGCGATCTTCCGCCCCGCAACCCACGTAACGAGCGTGAGCAGGAGGGCGTGCCAGAGGATCAGCCCGAGCATCAGCGTCGTGAACAGCGGGTCCCAGCCCCACGGGGACACGACGATGAAGAGGACGAAAAAGAACGCCAGGATCCCGAGCGGGATGATGTTCACCGTCAGATCCAGCAGCGTCTCGCGGTCGATGTAGCGCTCGGCCATGTCCGAACCGACGCCAGCGACGGAAAAAGGCGTATTCCGCGGTTGGTTGCCCGGTAGTTGCGAGTCGGCGGCCGGCGTGTCGCTCTTGGTGCTGTGGGCCCCAGCGGTAGCCATGGGCGAGCACCGCGGCCCGGTCCGACGCGTCGTCGAGCGGCTGCAGCCCCCGCCGCGGATCGTCGACTGGTCGCTGTTCGTGCTGGTCGGGTTCGAGGTGGCCTCCGGGCTCGTCTCCTTCACCCTCGGGACGCCGGACTGGTGGCCCGTGTTCTGGGCCCACCGGATCGCCGGGCTGACGCTGATCCCGGTGCTCGGGTTCAAGCTCGCGCGCGTCCGGCACC
The DNA here is from genome assembly GCF_003675855.1 of Halostella salina. Classification (NCBI taxonomy): domain Archaea; kingdom Methanobacteriati; phylum Methanobacteriota; class Halobacteria; order Halobacteriales; family Natronoarchaeaceae; genus Halostella; species Halostella salina. Next base: position 362,886 of record NZ_RCIH01000004.1, read on the forward strand.
GGCTGACCGACATCGGCCAGTGGCGGCCGTCGACCGCGCTGTCGGTCCTGACGCTCCTGGCCGCCGCCGGCGCGCTCGCCACTGGCATCGCGTGGGTGCTCGGCGTCGACGTTCGGCTCGCGTACTGGACGCTGCTGTCGGTTCACGTCGGCTTCGGACTCGCCCTGGTGCCGCTGCTCCTGTTCCACGTCGCCAGCCGGTTCCGGCCCCCGCGACGGGCCGACTTCGAGGGACGGCGCACCGCGCTCCAGTACTCGGCCCTGCTCGTGGGCGGCGCGGTCGTCTACCGCGGGCAGGAGCTCCTGAACCGAGCGGTCGGCACCGCGGGGGCTGACCGGCGTTTCACCGGCTCCCAGCCCCGGGAGGGCGACGGCAACGCCGCGTTCCCCGTCACCTCGTGGGTCGCCGACGACCCCGACCCCGTCGACCGCGACGGCTGGTCGCTGACCGTGGACGGCGCGGCGGCGGAGCCGGTCGACCTCGCATACGCCGACCTCGACCCCACCGCCGAACGCGAGGCGCTGCTGGACTGCACGAGCGGCTGGTACACCGTGCAGCGCTGGCAGGGGGTCCGAGTCGGCGACCTGCTCGACGCCGTCGACCCGGACGGGGACGCGCGCTACGTCCGGTTCACGTCGGTCACGGGGTACCGCTGGAGCCTCCCGATCGACGAGGCACGCGACGCCCTGCTCGCGACCCGCGTCGGCGGCGAACCGCTGGCCCACGGTCACGGCGCGCCGCTCCGACTCGTCGCCCCCGGCCGCCGCGGCTTCCAGTGGGTGAAGTGGGTCGAGCGTGTGGAAATTCGGCGGCAGGGCGACCCGGCACAGTGGCTCGTGACGCTAATCAGCGGGTTCGACTGAGCGCCCCCGGACTTATCCAGTTCCTCGTCGTCGACCGAACGTGACTGACAGCCCTCGAACGAACGCACTTCGGCAGTCCCTCGACGCGGACGAGGTCGCGCTGGGCGTCCTCGACGACACGTACAGCCCGAAACTCGTCGAACTGTACGGCGAACTCGGCCTCGATTTCGTCTGGATCGACCTGGAACACGCCGGGCCGAGCCCCTGGGACGGCGACCAGCTGGAGGACCTGCTCCGGGCCGCCGACGTGGGTGGGACCGAACTGCTCGTCCGGCTCCCCGAACCGAACCCCGCGCTGGTCCGGAAGGCGCTCGACGCCGGCGTTCGGACCCTGTTCGTCTCGCGGGTCGAGACGGCCGACGAGGTCCGTCGCGCCGTTCGGGCGGCCCGGTTCGAGTACGACGGCGGCCCCGGGGAGCGGGGCTTCGCCAACCCCCGAGCGAGCCGGTGGGGGACGGCGGAGGAGTACGCCGCGACGGAGGACGAGGAGGTCGTCGTGGGGGCGACGATCGAGAACCCGACGGCCGTCGAGAACCTAGAGGAGATCCTCGCCGTCCCCGACCTGGGCTTTGTCTTCGCCGGCCCGCTCGACCTGGCCGTGTCGCTCGGCCACCCCGGCGAACCGACGCACTCGGCGGTTGAGGAGGCGGTCGAGGCGATCCGGGAATCCGCCGCCGACGCGGACGTTCCGCTCGGCGGACTCGGGTACGGCATGGACGACGCGAACGAGAAGGCCGCGAACGGGTATCAGCTCCTCAACCTCGGCAGCACGACCGCGGCGTTGCAGGGGGCGGTGTCGTCTTGGTTCGAGGCGTACGAGGGCTAAGCGGGGCGGCGAGTCACTTCCCTGTCGGCACGTCATCAACGAGTTCCTCGACCACGGCCGCGAAGTCGGCGGCGAATGCCTCCACCTCGTCCCAGTCGGTGTACTCGTAGTCCCGCGAGGTGTCCGTGTCGCCCGTCGCGCGCTTTGCGATCCGCTGCATCACCAGTCGCATGAGGAAGCCGTACTCGGTGTAGCGGAGCGCGCCGCCGAACACGCCGACCCGGTCCGGATGCCAGTCTGCGGCCGCGAGGAAGTCCGTGACGTTCTGCGCCGCGATGGCCTGCCGCTCCGGATCGTCGACGGCCGCCGAGAGGCTGACCTGAAAGAACGCCGTCGGCCGTGCGCGGAGCGCCTCGCGGTTGGCGGCGACGAACTCGCGGACTGCCGGCTGATGTGTCCCACCGTGTACCGACGCGCCAACGAGCACCGCGTCGAACGCGTCGACATCGCGGCCGCCGGGCCACTCCGTCGCGTCGACGGTCTCGGCGTCGTGGCCGCGGTCGGCGAGCACGGTCGCGATCCGGTCCGCGACCGTCGCGGTCTGTCCCTCCCCCGTTCCGTACAGCACGAGGATCGAAGCCATCCCTCGGGATACGACGGCCGGACGGAAATGCCCCGCCGTGTCCGTCGTCGTGAGAAATCACATCCCATACTAATTTGTGGCCCTCGGCGCTACGCCCGGGTGATGAACTCTCTGGAGATCGCCGCACGGGTGTTCGCAGGACTGTTCCTCATCCTGATCAACGCCTACTTCGTCGCCATCGAGTTCGCCCTGACACGGGCCCGACAGTACCCGGAGTCGGAGTTCGACACGCCGGGCCTCAGGCGGGCCTGGGAGATGACGAACGACCTCGAGATGTATCTGACGACCTGTCAGATCTGGATCTCGGGGACGAGCATCGCGCTGGGGATCGTCGCCGAGCCGGGGCTTGCGGCCCTCTTCGAGCCGCTGTTCGAGAACACGGTGCTCGCGTCGGTCGGGGCCGGCTCGATCCTCGGCTTCTTCCTCATCAACATGGTCCATCTGACACACGGCGAGCAGACGCCGACGTACCTCGGCGTCGAGCGCTCGAAGCAGGTCTGTCGGTACGGCGCGCGCCCGCTGTACTACTTCGCGCTGGTGATCTCCCCGCTGATCCGCTTCGGCGACTGGGTGGCGAAGGGGACGCTCAAGCTGTTCGGCGTCGAGATGACCGGCGCGTGGCGCGAAACCGAGGAGGACGTGATCGAGTCGCGGGCCGACCTCCGGAACCGGCTGGGCTCCGTGCTGGAGGAGGGCGACCTCACCGACGAGCGTCGCGAGGAGGTGATGAACGCGCTCCACGTCGGCGAGCAGTCGGTCCGTGAGGTGATGGTCCCGCCGGAGGAGATCATCGCACTGTCGACCGAGGACGAGTTCGCGGAGAACGCACGCCGGATGGAGGAGAGCCCGCAGACGCGCTACCCGCTCGTCGGCTCGGACCTGACCGACTTCCGCGGGATCGTCTACTTCCCGGTGTTCGCCAAGCACCGGACCGAACTGGCAGACGGCGAGGTGGACCTCGCCGAACTCGCCGCGCCGCCGATGACGCTCTCCCCGGACGTGGATGTCAGCGACGCGATCGACCAGTTCCAGGCCGAGGGGCAGGAGCTGGCGCTCGTCATGGAGGGCGGCGAGGTCGTCGGACTCGTCACCATCACCGACCTGCTGGAGGCGATCATGGGCGACATCGAGGACCCACTGGACTAGCTGCGACTGTCGGCCACACCGGGAGTGTGCGCTCCGCGGCTCCCCGGTCGGCTCCGTCTTTTTTGCCGCTGGCGACACGACTAGCGGGTATGTACGACGACGTTCTCGTGGCGACCGACGGGAGCGACGCGAGCACCGCTGCAGTGGACCACGGCGTCGGGATCGCGGACTCACACGGTGCAACCGTCCACTTCCTCCACGTCGTCGACGTGGGGACGGAGATGTCGGCGTCCGGACTGGGGACGATCGCACCCGACCTCACGGAGTCGCTCGAACAGGCCGCCGAGGACGCGCTCGACGCCGCCACCTCGCGAGCCGAGGCGGCGGGCGTCACCCACGAGCGCGTCGTCGTCGAGGGCGTGCCCCACGAGGCGATCGCCGAGTACAGTGCCGACAACGACATCGACGTCGTCGTCATGGGCGCGAGCGGTCGCTCCGGGATCGAGGACTACCTCCTCGGGAGCACGACGGACCGTGTCGTTCGCTCGGTCGACACGTCGGTGCTCGTCGCGCGTCCCTGAACCGCACAGGGGCGGCCAGTAAAATTCTACGGGAGAATCCCGAAATATACCTGATTGGAGTATCGCCCCGAGAGCGCTCGAAACGGCCGTTCAATCGCTCCTTGTGGATCGGATAGCGGCAACTTCGACTTAGATTGAAAATAAATCATTGGTTAGTTATAAGTACATCCGATGTCTCTGGAAAGCTGACACCGACCAGCACAGAACGGCGACGGCGCGGGGCTGGCTTGATCGCTCCCTCGCGCGTCAGTCATCTAATAGGGTGACTAACACTTAGTCGTTCTGTCTCGGCGGTGCGATACACTCAAACCATGAACATCAAGACATTATTCAACAAAGACGACGAACGCGCGGTTTCGCCGGTTATCGGCGTGATCCTGATGGTCGCTATCACGGTGATTCTGGCAGCCGTCATCGGTGCATTCGTGCTGGACCTCGGGCAGGGACAGCAGGGGAATGTTAATGCTGCTGTGAGCAACGACGGCGGTACCGTCACCCTTACCGACAAGGGGAATGCAGATGGCGTCAAGTTTGTCGGCCCCAGTGGCACTGTCGGCTCCCCGGCTACTCTTACTACCGTCGGTGACAGCTACGATCTTAGTAGTGCATCTGGTGTAAGTGAAGGTGACAGTGTGGAGGTTGTTGCTTACCAGGGTAGTGCAAGCAGCCCCGATAATGAAAACGTCATCCAAACTGTGGAGGCCTAACGATGGAAATTCAATTCAATAAGAACGATCGTGCGGTTTCGCCAGTTATTGGTGTTATCCTCATGGTTGCCATAACAGTAATTTTGGCAGCCGTGATTGGTGCATTCGTACTGGACCTTGGACAGGGCCAACAGGGTAACGTCAATGCAGCAGTCTCCTACGATAATTCAACCGGACAAGTTACCCTGACTGACATGGGTAACGCTGATGGAGTGAAATTTGAGGGTGGAGGCGGCAGTACCACGCTGACCTCGGTTGGTCAATCCACTACGATCAGTGGTGAGGGAGCTGTGCAGGTAGTTGCTTATCAGGGTTCTGCTACCGACCCGGATAATTCAAACGTAATACAAACTCTACAGACTGGTAATTAAACCTTCTTAGGTTAATATAAGTATCAATTACATTCTTTTGAACATCGACTCTATCCACGTTAGCGCACGTAGTTGTGTCTCATAATAAATATTATTTTATATATTATTAAATATATGGGTATATAATAACACTAACCTGCTACATGGTTCAGTTGTGACAGCAGCAGTTTATCCAGATCCATATCTTGGCAATTTACAACTACTATGGCACCAGATCAAACCTGACATCAACATACTTATTCGCCGTTCATCGATACACCAATTCACATGGTCGAGACCCGGGTCATGTCGCTACTCGTTATGGGGGCGATCATTACCACTACTCTCGCATCCGGTCCGGTCGTCCCGCTCGATTTCACGACCTACGACCATCCCTGTCAGGATGGGGTTTTTTCCAGTAACGGGAGCGCGACGATCGAGTCGCCGTCTCTCCCTAACTCGGGATCGCTCTCCAGGTCTGAATTCGGTGCTGACGTGTATCGTTTGACCGTCCCGGACGCGGAGGTGACAGCGATGGATGTTCGGGGCTGTTCAAGAGTCACATACGAGATTAGCATCGACGTCCTCAACGTGAGTTCGTATGCCGTCACAACTATCCACGACGGCTCTCCTGATACTATCCCCATTTCGTTGCCACAAACGTCGTTTAGCCCGGACCGTATAGCGGACGACAGCTACGACGCCGAACTCCGACTGGTGTACCACGGCGAGGAGAACGGTACGACCGTCGAACGAACGATAACCAGTCGTAACATCACTGTGAAGGTCTCGGAATGACCCGCGTCTCGCGGTACCGGAACCGTCTAGACAATGGCTGGGACCAAGTGGTCGCCACAGTCCGCCCATACGGCCGCCGCGTGTTCCGGGACTACCGGGGCCTGTTCGTGTTCCTGCTCACCTGTACCGCGGCGATGCTGCTCTGGCGGACCACGTTCTCGATCAACGACAACCTGACCGTGGCCAACGGGCTGGTGGCGCTTAGTGACGGCCGCCTCCACGTCGTCAAGGCGACGTACGGCAACACCCTCGTCACTCCCGGAATGGCCGAACTCGACGGCCGTGCGTATCCACGAAACTTCGCGCACATCGTCGTCGCACTCCCGGTCCTCTGGGCGTTCGACCTCGTCGCCGCCGTTGCCGACGTTCGTATCGCTCTCGCCGCGCTGTGGTCCCTTTCGCTGTTCGCCACCGTCAGCGTCGGCGGACGGCTGGTCGGCCGCCACCGGACGGTCCACCTGCTCGGCGGTGCGCTCGCGCTCGCCACGTTCGCCGCCAGCGTGGCGACTGCGACGCCGTTCCCGTACGAGCACCTCGCCTACCCCGCGCTGCAGTTCGCGACGGTTCTCGCTGCGGCAGCGTGTGCGCTCGTCGTCTACCGGCTCCTCGCTCATGCCCACTCGACGGACATTGGACTCGCGGCCGGCGTCGCCGCCGGCGTCGCCTCGCCGGCGCTGCTCTGGGCGACGATTCCGAAACGGCACGTGCTCACGGCACTGTTCGCGCTCCTGACGCTCTACTGCCTCTACTGGAGTCGTACGGCCGACAATGACTCGACGTATCGCCGGTATAGAGCAGTCGCCTACGTACCGGTGGGACTGACTGCTTGGCTGAACGCGTCGGAAGGGCTGGTGCTATTTGTCGCGCTCGTCGTCGCCGACTTCGTTACTGCTCGGGACAACAGTATCCGAACGGTTGCGATCGTCAGTGTGGGGTTTCTCCTCTCGCTGATCCCGTTTCTGCTGACGAACTACCTCCTCTCGGGGGATCCGTTTGCCCCACCGCGAATGCTGGACCGATACGGTGGTGAAGCGGTCGGAGGAACCGTGACCGAAGAGATTCCGGGCGCATCGGAGGGGAGTGGCGACACTGGTTCTCAATCCGGGGACGGCCTTCTCGACGGTATTCGGACTGGCGTCTTGTCTCCGGTATTCAGCATACTCGACAGAGCGATGCTCTTTGTGACATTTCTCGAATACGGCGTGACTGCTTCGATTCAGGAACCACAGCGATTGTATCACACTTTCGTACGAAGTGGATACTTCGATTTCTCGTCGCGCGGTGCGACCGGGCTCGCGATCAACGTCGCGTTTCTGGAGGCGCTTCCGATCGCAGGTGCGCTGGTCGCTGCACCATTCGTCGTCGGTCGGTCGCTCTATCGTCGACTATCGGCGAGTGTCCCGCTGGAGTTTCGGTCTCGACCGACCGCTACTGCCGACATCTTCGCCGTGGTGTACGTGATTCTGATCATGCTGCTCTACATTCATAGACTCCCACTCTACTCCATGCTGACCGTCCGGTTCATATACCCGCTGTTCCCACTTGCGGTCTACGGCGTCGCACGCCTGCCCGCTGTCCGGACGACGGTGGCCGAGTGGGGAACGTGGCTCAGCTTAACCTACGCCGGGAGCGTCTTCATCGGTGGACAGTTGGCCGTACTCGGGGTCGCGCTGGCGAACTACACCGCCGACGAGGCGATACAGGGACTCGCACTGCTGGGGCTTGTCGTCGCGTCGGGGATCGCCGTCTGGAGCCTTTTAGGGGCCTTCGACCGCGTGGACGGTCGGGCCGGGGCCGTACTGCTCGGTGTCGGAAGCGGGTTAGCGACCGTTCTGATGATCACCTTTGCGGTTTCGTTTTTCGGTCCGACCGCCGATTTCGCCCTTCCGATCGTGCCCTGATACGTCCCCTGTTCTCCGGGTGCCAGGCAAGACTGGACTATCGGGGACTGAGCCAGTCGGTCTGAGTGGTTGTCTCTCAATGGAACCGGGACTCGACGATCTGTGGCCACAGCACTCCGGTCCGTACCCGCGTGCGCTACTCCCGCAGATACCACGGAACCGTCCTCCCCACGTGACTGCGATGTAATGCTTCCCCCTTCGCTCGGCGCCGCGTCTCGTTCAAATCCCGCGGCCGTTGCTATTCGTGCTCACTTCGTTCACACAGAATAGCGGGCGCGACGGGACTTGACCATCGCGCTTGCTTCTACTTTTCTGGGTTCGTGATTCATGATTTTATCTCTGAATCTCACTCCATCGCCGATCTGCCTTCTCGCGCTTCGAAGCGCGGTCGTAGTGCTTATCGAGGATCTGCGTGGACGCGTCGAGGCGGTCCGACACGATCCCGCGGGCGATCCCGTCGTTGCGGTACTTCGTCACCCGTGCCTTTCGCAGGTCATGCGGGGACCGCGTCGACGGGCACTTGCACGCCGTGTTGTAGCTCGTCCACTCGCAGGTGTCCGGGTCCTTGTCGTGGGGGCACTCGTCACCGATCTGGCACGGCTTCGTCCACCGATACACGATATTCCGCATCGTCGACGGATTGACCCGCCCCTGCTTCGTCGTCACCAGCGGGTGCCGCCCCTCGTCGTCGGTCTGCCGCTCGCGGGGACCGTCGATGTAGTCCTGAAGCGTCTGCGCCACACGGTCGCTCACCCGGTTTACGCGCTCGCCGCCACCGTCGTTCTTCAGCGGCGTTCCCGACTCCGGGCGGTGAACGAACTCGACCGTCGGCTTCCGGCCGTCGAGGTCGAGATCCCGCAAGTCGAGCGCCCGGACGCCGCCGAGTCGCGCGCCCGTGTGCCACAGCAGCAGGAAAACGACGTGGTCCCGGCTCGCGTACTCGTACCGGTCCAGGTATTCGAGGATCGGCGGGATCCGCTCGGGGACCATCTGACTGTCGCTCACTTCGTCGCCCGGCGACAGACTCGGCAGCGGGACCTTCAGGTACAGGTCCTCGTGGACCGCCTCGATCTCCCCGCAGAACCGCAGGAACGACCGGACAGTGGTCAGCACCGAATGCAGCGTCTTCGGGGCAATATCTTCGTCCTGCCCCTCGGAGTAACCCCCCTCACGCCGCCACACCCGGAAGTGGTACAGGTCGCGGCCGGTCAGCTCGTTCATGTTGTCGATCCCGCCCTCCTCGCGGCACCACTCGACGAACGCCCGGAGGTGACTCCGGTGCGACTTCCGGGTCCACTCCGCTGAGTCGTCGCGCATCGAATCGAGGTGGATCTCGACCGCCTGCTCGGGCGTGATCGGCTCCAGGTCGTCACTCACGGCGACCACCCAGCACGTCGATCGCTTCCTGAAGCGTTTCCTCGTCAGCGCCGTTTGCCAGGTGTAGAACCTCGCGGACCAACCGATCGCGCTTACTCTCGTGGTCCGGCCACGGCCACGGCGTCCCGCGGACCTCCATCCACAGGCGGTACATCGCGTGTTCGCCGAAACCGATGTCGACGCGCTCGCCGTCGGCCGTCGAGACCGCCAAGGTGAACTCGCCCGGTCGGTTCTTTCCTGCCGGACCGTAGCTCACGCACGGGTCCGTATCGCGGGCCTCCAACTCTCGGGTCACGCTGATCCCTCCTCGCCGAGCGTCGCCTGATCGTCGTCGATCCCGCGGCGCTGGGTCGGCTGGATCTCCCGCAGGTCGTCGGCCCATCGCTCCAGGCGTTCCTGTACCTGCTGCATCTTTGCGTCGAGTTCGTCGACGGTGGCCGCCGACACACTCGCCTTGATCTTGTCGCGGTCGTCCGTCGACGTGCCGCGGGTCATCTGCACCGTGATCTCGATCCCGTCGTCTTCGTCGCTCATGCCGTCACCTCCGGATCAGTCACGTACTTGAACCCGCGACTCGGCGGGTCATCGGGCAGCTCCTCGTCGGTCTCCTCCAGTGGGGTGAACACGATCCGGCCCTCCTCGACGGTGCCGATGACGCCGCGGGCGATCACGCGCTCGCCGTCACTGAAAAGGACGGTCCGGCCCGGCTCCGTCCGCCGGGGCGTGCCGCTGACACGCCAGTACGGCGCGTGGCCGACCACGACTTCGCCCTTCATCTTGTGCGCGAGCGTGTCGCGGTCGGCCTGAATCAGCACGTCGTAGGTGTCGCCGGTCATGCTGACCTCCCTTCGTACGGCCCGTACGGCGTCTCCAGTTCCACCTCGTCGCGCTCCCGGAGGTTCCCGGTCGCCCGGTTCCGGAGCTTGTGAAACACGCCGTCGGACCCATCCCTACGAGCGCACTTCTGACACCAGAAGTGGTGATTCGTCGGCTCCCACGACCGATGACCGCGGGGACACACCCATTTCCACCGATCCGACTTATCGTCCAACGCGATGGTCGCTCGACCAGTCATCACCGGCGACTGACGAACGGCATGGCAAAAGGCCGAAGCCTTACGGGGGTAGTGAAAGTGAAACTGAACGTGTTGCGGCCCAAAGCCCACAGATTCGACAGGTCGGTGTGCCGTACCTGTCGAACCGCGGTTTAGTAGGCGGGTGAAAGTGCTATGCTGTCGTGCCGGGGATTTTTCCCGGCGCGGACTGCTTGCTTGCATGGGTTTCTCGGAAACCCGCTCGGGCCGGTGCCCCAAACACCGGTCCGACTTTCCTTCGGAACCAACTGGCCCGAGCAGCGTCTCCGTCACCCGACAGTATCACCCTGGGGTAATAAAATTTGATACTGTATGGTATTACAAACGGCCCAAATAGTATTACCTATCGGGATGTCACCCGGAGTTATGGCTGTTGAATGTGACTCTCGGGCGAATGCGCCCGCTGGTGTCGTGGATGACTAAGTCCGATCCCGCGCTCCTCGAATTCTTCGAGGAGGTCGGTATTGCGATGCCGCCAGCGGTGGTTTCGTACAATATTGATGGGGTGTCTCACCCGACCGTGAAACGGCGGCTTCCGCTTCTGGAAGAAAACGGGCTGCTGGAAAAGGTTGACTCGGACCGGGGATACTACCGCATCACGGACCGCGGCCGGGCGTACCTCGCCGGCGACCTCGACGCCGACGATCTCGAAACGTAGTCGGATGAACGACCGAACCACGCCGACTGAAAGCGCCGCTGCTCGCTCACTCGTCGAGCGCCGGAACGTCGATCTCCTGTTTCGCCGTACTCCACTTCCCCCAGTAGTTGATGTAGGTCTGGTGTGAGAACCGGCCGTGTTCGTCCATCTCGGAAATTGTCGGTAGCTTGCCGAGTTCACGGACAACCCTGCGGAACTCCTCCCGAAGTTCGTCTTTCGTCACGCTGTCCTGTTGCCGGGGTTCGATCCCGGCAGCGCGTAGCATCCTGTTGTAGTTGCCAAACACGTTCATGACCGGTGTTTCGGAAAACTCGGCTTCGGCGAGAAACTGCTCCTTCGTCGGGGTTTCGTCGAACCGTGGGACGATGTCGTGACACGCCTCGGCCATCTCGGAGGGATGCCACTCGAAGGAGCGCCGAAGCGTGTGGACAACGCCGCGCGTCACCAGGATCCCATCGTCGGTCAACTCGACGGGATCGGTCGCCACGTTGTCGACCAGCTCGGCGACCGCCTCCCGGAGCAACTCGGAGAGGGACTCGCCCATCACAGCCCACCAGTCCGCGTCGTCATCGAGTTGCCGGTGATCGAGATCGTAGACTCGGCGCGCAAACTCCTTCCGGGCGAACCGGGGCGCATCGTCGAGGAAGTCGGGGAGTGACGCGTCACCTTCTGCTCCGTGTGGAACGCCGAGGACATGTAGCACGCGACCGAGCACCGAACCGTCTTCGGCCGGCTCTATCTCCGTCGCCCGCTTCGCGTCGTTGACGTGGACAGTTCTGGCGTCGACCCCGAGCGCCTGAAGATCCGACCGGATCAGTCTCCCCTCCTCCAGCGTCGGCATAGTCCACCGCGGGATCCAATTTTGATTCAGCGACCCCGCGGCGATCAGTGCGGCAGTAAGGAGAATCAATGGAATGACCGGCTCGTCTGCGTAGTTGAGTCCAATCCATCCGCGTTCTCGCGCACGGTCGACCCCGCGTTTGGCGTCGGGGACGCTATCGCCGTCGACCCACTCCCGGAGCCGGTTCCGCGGCAAGTTGAGTTCCGAGGCGACGGCCTGCGATCCGGCGGGTTTGTTGTCTGTCTGGCGTCGGTTCGACGTTTCTATGGCTAACTCGTACTGGGACACCAGCTCGTCTGGCCCGACATCGGTTGGCGGCGAATATGTCTCAACGAATTCTTGGGGGTCAACGAGCGTCCGCATCACTGAGATAGTTGCCAGAGTGTGATAAATCGCTATTGATTGATTCGTGCCGGAGAACGCCTAAGTGGCCACTTCAATCGGCCCTTGAGAGATAGATATCGCTTCTTGTATCCCTTTGACCCGACTAATCAGTAGACAAGTATAAATGGATCCGATGTATCGGTGGGACTGAGCATCGGCGTTCGCAGAACGGCGACGGCGCGGGGATGGCTTGATCGCTCCCTCGCGCGTCATGGTATCAATTGGGATACCTACACTTAGTCGTTCTGTCTCGGCGGTGCGATACAATCAAACGGCTCTGGTGAATCGCCATACTGTGCTTGATTTCACGATTTCACTGCTCGCTTGATGTTGTAAACAACACATTTCAAGACAAGTTCACGAAATTCTCGGTACCACGTTCGCGCACGCACGGCGACG